>CAZKCH010000006.1:14731-35339 GCA_964551525.1 uncultured Candidatus Saccharibacteria bacterium | reverse complement strand
CCTCCGCCGCCATTCAAACAAGCACAGCCACCTCCTCCGCCACCGCCCGCGCCGCCAAAAGAAGAAGATCCTATTCCGCCACTGCCTAAATGGCTGCAGCCGCCGCAGCCGCCACCTCCTCCTCCGCAAACACCAGCAGTCCCATTCCATTCGCTCCAAGGATAACCGCCCCAGCCACCCCCGTTAGCGCCGCAAAATGACTCTCCTCCGTATCCCGCCACTGTACCCGGAACTAAGCCCCCGCCCCGATAGCCCAGTCCAGAAGCATTAATAATTCCATTAATCGTAACTGTACCGTTGGCCTTAAAAACCAAAACGCCGCCAGTAGAACCATTCCAGGAATTAGCGATCAAGGTTTTATTGCTATTAATAGTAACGTTAGTATAATTAGGCACTCTTTGAATCATGATTTTCTGGCCGGCCAGATTGGAATTACTCCCCACGCCATAAATTTTGCTGACGGGAGAAGTAAAGGTTACGGTATTTGCAGAAACATTTTGCACGGTTAAAAACTCAAAATTGCCCACGCTGGCGGAGTTAACGACATCGCCCCGAAGGTTAATCAATAAAACTTCGTCGTTAACGGCAATCGAGCTTGAAACAGAGGCGGCCGCGGTTCCATCGGTCCCGGTGCCCGTCAAAACAACAGAGTTGGCGTTAATAACAGAAACTGCGAACGCTTCTCCGTCAGCCACGGTTCGGCCCGTTTTAATAGGATCGGTATTGATGTTTTTGTTGCTGGAGATAGTGACTGCTCCGTCAGCGCCGTCGCCAATGTCAATTGTCCCGACTGAACGAACTTCATTCTTTAAGTAAGCGCCGGTGCCTGACTGCTCTTCCAATTTCCAAAAACCAATGGTGCCGGAATCCGGAAACATCAAATCAGAGTCCTTACCCCAAATCCAATAATTGCTGTCGTCGCGAGAAACATCAATCATCAGCCAATATGTCTGGCCCGCTGTTAATAAGGGCGCGGGATCAAAACTAACCTCAACCCAGGAATAAACACTGGTGGCTCTTGCAGCCCGCAAAGTACCAGAACCCAGAACCGTCTTGCTTGGCTTACCATTATTGTCGGCTAAAATTCTCACTGTCTGGTCGGGCGGCGAACCCACTTTTTTCAAATAAAAACTGGCTCTATTTAACGTCTTGGAAACCGAAGGAATAAATTTCTGAGCCGTATCCAAATAATAAATATCGTTCCTTTTTAACCCGAACTCGAAATCCGAATCCTTGATTGTCCACTCTTGATCCGGCTCGCCCTTCAAACTTCCTGCCACCCAGGCATCGCCGGTTATTTGAGAGCTTGAACTTGAACCGGAAATGCTGCCGTTAGAATAAACATTACCAATGATTTTAGTGTTATTGGCCATGCTTATACCCCCCTTATCAACTTGGGCGCCATAGTGAAAAGAGACAATATCATCTCCTGTTTCCAAAACCGCGCTTAAAACCCTGGTTTTTTGGTCAAACAAGCCGGAAGCAACAATGGTTTTTTGGCCGCCTTCGCCGGTAATGTTAACGGCGATATTGCCCGAATTCAAGGTGAAATTATAAGTGGCTTCGTATTTTTTATTTTTTGTCACCCGGAAAACCGCATCTTCAATTCCCGATTCGGCCAGATAAAACGCCTGCGACGACTTTCTCATATTTTGGGAAACAATCATTTTATTCTGGGCCAAGACAAAAACCGAAACAGCAATACTCAAGCCGATGACGGAAAAAACCGCGGTCAAATAAAAGGCGGCGAAACCATTTTTTTTGTAAAGGAAATTTCTCATTTTTTAATAATCTCTTATTGAAGCAATGGCATCTAAAATAACGCTCGCCCTTTTTTCGGCAATGTTGCCGGGATTTTTGAAATCCGCCTGGACAATAATATGAATCGATTCTTTTTCGCCGGTGACGATCCGAGAAAACCTTAATTTTTTGATTTCAGTTGAGTCAGAGGAAAGAGCAATGGGTAATTGGCCTTCTTTTTTTAAACAAAGACGGGCCTGGCAAAGATAAAAATCAAGATAGGTTTCCACCTCTCCCGACGGCGCCGCCGCGACTGTCTTTAAAGAAAGCTGGCCGGCATCGGAATCAAAAACACTGGTGGGTAGATAAACGCTCTGGCCGGATTTTATTTCCCGAGCAATTGATTCAATCACCAAGCTGGCATCGCTCGTGGCCTCATGAATGGCTTTAATTTTATTCTGGTTGCGGACAATCCAAAAAAACAATTCCGATAAGGTAACAATAATAATTGCCAAAACTGCGACATAAACAAGCATTTCGATTAAAGAAAATCCCGATCGCTGCTTTTTTCCAAAAAGATTTTTCATCATTACCAATTAGTAAAATAGGCCTCTAATAGAACTTGGTGCGTTCTCTCTCTTTCCTGCCAAGAAACAATCACGGTGGCTTTCTTGGCATCCGGATCAAAAATACCGCCATCGGCGACAATATTATCATCCGCGTCCCGGAAAACGTCGCTGAAAACAACCTTTCGGGTAAAGCCATTGATTTGTTCTTGACCGGCGGTCAAAACCCATTGAACCGGACTGCCGGATTTTTGGAAATAATAATCCGTGCCGCTGTTTAATGCCCCCAGGCCATCAACGCCCCAATTGGTCCCGTCCCGAAAAGAGCGCGTGATTTCTAATAATGATTTGGCTAAAGAATCAGCTTGAATGGTCTTTTCGGCAAATATCGATAGAGACAGGGAAAACCCGGCCACGGCAATCAGGGCGGTGATAGAAATCGTGATGAAAAATACCACCAAGAGCAGCTCGACCACAGAAAATCCTTTTTGCCCTTTTTGTTTTTTAATGGTGAAAGTCATCTCGTTATTGACTTAATGGGTCAGAAACAAAAATTGAATTTCCCTTAACGACAGAAAAACCGTCCGCGCTGTAAGAAATCAGGTCCGGAGAAACAGCAACGTCGCCGGAAACGTCCGCCTTCAACGCCTTGGTGTTTTCCTGGCCGTCGCGATGCAGACAAAATAAAGTATCGGGCTCATTCAAACGATTGGTATGAATCTTAATTTTCTGGTTTTCCCCGCCCACCATTATTTCGCCCTCCCAAAAAAACTGGCCTTCAACAAGGTTAGCGGCCATATTAATTTCCTGCACCACCGGAGAAGCGCCGTCAATAAAAGTAAGGATAACTTTTTCTGTATTAACATCAATCAAACGGCTGTAAGTAAAATGGAGGTGGCGAAAATCCTTTACCCGATCAGCATCAGAAGGAATAATTTCAGACGTTAATTGAATTTTGCCCGATTCTTCAATATAAATTGTTTTTGTTTTTAGGGGATCGTTTTTAAAACTTAGGGTTAAAAACCCATATTCATCGGTTTGTCCGGTCAAACGATTAAAGACAATTTCCGAAACGCCGCCGGCCAAATCAACAATACTAAATTCTAAACGGGGAGAAAGATTATAATTTTCATCGAAAGCAACTTCCCTTAACTCATAACTGGCGCCCTTGAACAAGGTGTATCCTTGGGGCCAGTCCTGCGGACTGTGCTTAAAATAAATTCCCCAGGAACTCGGGCCGTCAGAAGCAATGGTTTTATTTTTTGCCAGGCGCAACCGGCTGACCAGGCCCTGGCCAGCGCTGTCCAAAATCGTGTTGGTCCGAAAATTATTAAAAACAGGTAGTAAAATCGCGGCGGCCAAAACAACAATGCCGCTGATAATCAGCAGTTCTAAAAGGGAAAATCCTTTTTGGGGAGTCAAACTCATATTGAGCACTATATTAAAGCACTTCCAGCATTGAATACATCGGCTGAATCATGGAAATAGCAAAGAAACCAACGGCCGCCCCAATTAAAAGCATTAAAATTGGCTCGACTAAAGCGGCAATGTTCTTAGTGCTATTAGTCACCCCTTCCTCGAGAAAAACCGCTAATTGGCCGAGCACTTGCGCCGTTTCCCCGGTCTCCTCGCCCACTTCCGTCATTTGAATGACAATGGGCAGAAATAAATTGGCATATGGTTTGAGGGCCTCGGAAAGCTTTAAGCCCTTTTTAATTTTTTCTGTCGCGTCTAATAATGCTTCTTTAAAATGAATATTACCGAGGGTGCCGGAAATAATTTCCAAAGACCTGACCAAGGGCACGCCGGAAGTGATTAAAGAAGCGAGCGTCCGCGCCAAGCTGGCCGAAGCAATTTCTTTGATGAGCCGAGAAACAACGGGAATTTTCAAGGCGACTTTATCTACCACCAACTTTCCCGCCCGGCTGCGGGAAGCCGCCTTCAGAACAAAAAAAATGCCGGCGATCACTAAGGGGATAAGGTACCAATATTTTTTTAAACCGGTGCCTAAACCGATAACGATTCTGGTTGTAATCGGCAAAGCCAGATCCAATTCTTTGAACGTTTCCGCTAATTGGGGAATAACAGTGATGAGCATGGCAAATCCGATTGCACTCATGGCGGAAATGATGACGATCGGATAAATCAAGGCGCTGACGATTTTCGATTTTAATTCCTTTTCTCTTTCCAGCTGGCTGCTCAATGCCTTTAAGGATTTATCCAAGGTGCCCGACTCTTCGCCGACCTTAATCATGCTCTGGAAAATATCCGGAAAAATATTGGGGAACAGTTTCATGCCCTCTGATAATGATTGGCCCCTGATCATCATCCCCTCGATTTCCGCCAAAGCCCTTTTGAAACGCTTATTCTGCGATTGGGCCGCAAGCGTGCTCACTGCCCGCGGCAAAGAAATGCCGGCCGTCACCATCACTTCAAGGTTTCTGATGAAAAAAAGCTTTTCGGCCACGCCCACGCCCTTTGACAAAAAGGAGACTGCCTTGGCCGCTCCCTTCAGATAGTCCTGGTTATCGCAAGAAATCAAAAACAGGCCGGCTTGGCGAAGATTCCTGGCTAAATCCTGTTCGTCTTTGGCTTCGACGATTCCGGTTTTGGTTTCTCCTTGCTCTGTTTTGGCAGTATAAAAATATTTCGGCATGTTTATTCCGAGTTACTCGGTAACTACTCTTAACACTTCTTCAATCGAGGTCTGGCCCCGGGCGGCTTTAATAAACCCATCTTCTACCATGGTCATCATGCCTTCTTTCTGCGCCTGTTGCTGAATTTTATCCGAAGTCGCTTGACCGGTAATCAAGTCCTTGATGGCCGGGCTGACGGTTAAAACCTCGTAAATGCCGATTCGGCCCTGATAGCCGTCATTGCCTTCGCCCGCCGGTTTGGGGCGATAAAAATCAATATCGGTCAGGTCCGCGTCCTTGTGGATAATTTTTTCTTTTCTCAAAACGTCTAAAATTTTATCGAGGTCACAATATTTTTTAAGATTATCGATGTCGGCTTTTTTAAGCCGGTAAGCAATTTTTTCCTCTCCCAACCGGCGGACCAAGCGCTGGGCCAGAATCAAATTTAGGGTTGAAGATATTAAAAACGGTTCCACTTTCATATCAGTCAAGCGGGGAATGGCGCCGGCGGCAGAATTGGTGTGAATCGTAGATAAAACCAAATGTCCGGTTAAAGCGGCGTTGATGGCCAGTCCAGCGGTCTCATTATCCCGGATTTCGCCCACCATAATAATATCCGGATCTTGCCGCACCAAAGACCTTAAACCCGAGGCGAAAGTTAAACCAATTTTAGGATTAACCTGGGTTTGATTGGCTCGGGGAATGCGGTATTCAATCGGGTCTTCCACCGTGGAAATATTCACTTCCGGGCTGTTTAAAATTTCCATCATGGCGTAAAGAGAAGTGGTTTTACCGCAACCGGTCGGGCCGGCCACCAACAACATGCCCACGGGTTTGCGCAAATTCATCTGTATTTTTTCTAAGGCCTCGCCCCAAATACCTAAATCTTCCAGATTCAAGGCCTTGGTGCTTTCCGCTAAAAGACGCATCACTACTTTTTCGCCATCAAAAACAGGCAGAATAGAAACCCTGATGGAATATTTAAAATCTTCGGTTTCCACTTTAAATCGGCCGTCTTGGGGCAGACGATGCTCGTCGAGCTTTAAATTAGAAAGGACTTTGATTCTGGCGACAATGCCGGCCAGAACTTTTTTGGGCAAAAGCATAGCTTCGCGCAAAATGCCATCGATGCGATAGCGGACCACCACTTCTTTTTCAAACGGCTCAATGTGAATATCAGAAGAACGCTGCAGAATCGCGTGACGCAAAAGCGTATCCACGATTTTAATAATCGGCATATCTTGGGCGGCTTTTTCCAAATCAGCATCGTCAATCACTTCGGCGCCGGACTGGCCGGCAATGATCGGACTCTCATCTTTTTTGATCGTCATTTCCTGACCGACAATGGTTGATTGTTTGGAAATAATTTCTCCGAATTCCGCTTCCAACGACTGGTGATATTGCCGGATGGCGTTTTTAATGCTCTGGACCGTGGTCAAACGGGGCAGAATTTTTAAATTAGCTTTCTTTTTGATAAACTCGATGGTGCCCAAATCGTCCGGATCAGTCATCGCCACTTCCAAATTGTTTCCCTTCTTTTTAAAGGCAATAATATTATGAGTCCGGGCAATCGGCTCGGGGATTATTTTTAAAACTTCGGGATCAAATTTTTCCCCTTCAAGATTGACAAAAGGCACGCCTAAAATATATGCTTGGAGCTTGGCCAATTCTTCTTGGGTGATATAACCGCGGCAAATCAAAACATCGCCCAACCGCTGATTGGCTTCCTTGCTTTCCCTCAACGCCTGGCTGAATTGCTCTTCCTTAATCAGGCCGGCGTCCAAAAGGAATGATTTTAATTGTTCGGGCTCAACCTTCATTGGGCTAATGCTTTTTTGATTTTTTCCGCTATTTCCGGCAAAGAATAATTTGCCTTGACCAAATACGTCATTGCCCCTAATTCCAAGGCGGCTTCCACCCCGGCCGCTTCTTCGATATTGGTCAGGATAATGACCGGAATAACCTTAGTCGCCTCATTGGCTTTCAGTTTCTTCAAAACCTCTAAGCCGTGGAGCCGGGGCAAAACCAAATCCAATAAAATCAGGTCTGGTTTTTCTGTCTGGGCCAGGCGCAAACCCATCTCGCCGTCAGTGGCGGAAATGATTTGAAAATCCTCTGCCGCTAAAATCTCTCCTAAAACCTTTTGAAGAGTCGGCTCGTCTTCGATGAACAAAATCTTTTTCATTTTTTTATTTATTTAATTGGTAATGCCTGCCCGCCTAAATTCTACTTTGTAGAAATTGGGAGGGTGAACCAAAACGTGGTGCCTTTATTAATTTCCGAAGTAAAACCGATTTTGCCGCCTGATTTTTCAATGATGGACTTAGCGATATAAAGGCCCAAACCGCTGCCTTGAGCCTGGGCGCCCGAGGCATTACGACCGCGGAAAAACTTTTCAAAGATATACTTTTGGTCGGCGGCATCAATGCCAATACCGTTGTCTTTTATCTCCACGCTGATGCAATCGCCACTCCTCTTGACGCCGACATCAACTGATCCCTGGCCGCTAATATAGCGAATCGCATTACTTAAAAGATTTTCGATTACTTGACCGATCTGGAGAGAATCAAAACAAGTCTCGGGAAGATTATTCTCGGCTTGAAAATTGATCTTCACATTTGAAGCCAGAGCCAAGGGCGTCAAACGGTCAACGGTTTTCCGCGCCGCTTCAACCAATGACCCCTTTTCTGACTTTAAAGGAAATTCGTTGTTTTCCAAACGAGAAACGACTAAGAGATCATTGACAATGTCGTCCATTCTCTGACCGCTTTCCCGTAAAAGCTGGAAATAATTAACCTGCTTCTCTGTGGTCTCCCCGGCCTTGCCGGAAATCAAGAGATCGATAATCCATCTTAAATTCGCCAAGGGGGAGCGCAATTGATGGGAAACAATACTGATAAACTCTGATTTCATCCGCGCCAAATCCGCCAGCCGCTCAAAGCTGTGAATAATTGAAAAACCAATGACCACCAAAAAAGCCGAAACGCCGAGAACGATCAAAACAATTAATTCCGGATTATCGGAAAAGCCGGAACCGATGAAATAAATCGCCAAAGAAGAAACAATAACAACCATGCCCAAAACAATAACCAGAAAATGCGGGCACTGCCAAAGCGGCAAATGATATTTCCGGCATTGCTTGGCAATATTTAATGAGTCAAAAATAGCAAGATGGGACATGTTCTTAAATTGTAGCAATAAATCGCTGTCAATTAAAGCTTAATTGACCGCATCGGCCAGAGATGCTACGAAAATAAAAGACGGGGAGTAGTGCAACGGTAGCACGAATCCTTTGGGAGGATTTAGTCTGGGTTCGAATCCCAGCTCCCCGATAAAATAAAAAGCAAAGAACCCTTGGATATTCAAAGGTTCTTTGCTTTAGCGGCTCGCTATCAAATTTTATTACTTCTTATTGCACCCGCAGCCGCAACAGCAGCAACGCTTACAACCGCAATCACAGGCCTTTTTGTTTTTATCTTCCATAATCTTATTATTTGATTAATTAATTCTTCGACCTTTTTAATTATTATTAATGGTCGCTTTATAAGTTTTAAACACTTTTAACGAAGCGATTGCCTGGGGCGAGGTTTTCTGGGAATCGTATTTTATCTGAAAATCATTGGGAAGGATGAATTTCACCGCCGCCACTCCCTCATCCTTTTTGAGTTCGCTTATAATCAAGGAGGCGTGGCCGGAACAGGGAATGGCAACACTTATAGACAAATCCGCTAACTGGCTGTTTTGACTCATGGCCTTGGCCGCGCCCGCGTTTGCCGCCAGCGGAAAAACAACAAAGAACATTAAAAGGTTGGCTAAAATCGTGAAGGCGTAAAGAGTGGTAAGATATTTCCATTTATCCTTAATTCCGGCCAGACAAAAACAATTGTTCTTCTTGAGATAGACCGCTGCTGAAATCGTGGCAAAAACAAAAGAAATCGCTACCAAAACGCTGAAAAAATAAGGGACCAATAAAAGTTTTCGGAAAACAACCGTAGCCGCCGTCGCGCCCGCCACAGAAAAAACAACAAAACCGATACAAAAGACGTGGGGGATGAGGCCGTATAAAACCCCGGCCGCCGGCCGGCAACAATTTTTTTGTTTCTCCATTTTACTTATTGAATAAATTAGTCACTCTTAATATTTCGCTGATCATTTCTTTTTTCTTCCTTTCATTCCGAGTCGCCATCGCCGCCTTAAAACAGGTGTTAAGATGGTTTTCCATCAGCATCTCGTGAGCTGAGCGCAAAAGGCCGATGGTGGCCAAATTCTGTTGCATAATATTAATGCAATACTCGCTATTTTCTGACATTTTAATGATTTTAGAAAGCAAACTATTCGCCTTTCTGAAATTAATAAGCACTTTCTCTTTTGGATTCTCCATAATATTTATCTTTAATTATTATTTATTCTTTGGTACTTGGTAATTGGTTCTTGGTTCTTTTCCGTACCCCTACCTATGGTATAGGTATAATAACGCTGGCCAACTTCCCTGTCAAGCCCCAGTAAAAGTGTGGGAGGTCGGACCTCCCACACTTTTTGCAATTATGATATAGTGAAATATGGCTCGGCGAAAAGAAAATTTCGCGAACGGAGAAATTTACCACATCGTCCTTAGAAGAATTGGGGATAAGCTTCTTTTTAGAAACACCGATGATTATTACCGCGGCGTGTTTTCAATTTACGAATTTAATAATTCCAAGCCGATAGAAATATATCTACGCAGACGGGCACGCATTGCCGAAAAGAAAAAGGAAAGAAGCGGAATCCCTCATACTGACGAAAGAAAGAAATTAGTTGAAGTCCTGGCTTTTACACTGATGCCAAATCATATTCATCTTCTTCTGCGACAATTAAAAGATGGCGGGGTCACTAATTTCGTAAGAAAAATCGGGTCGGGCTATCCCCTCTATTTTAAAAAGAAACACAAGCAATCAAATAAGGGCTATTTTTTCCAAGGAAAATTCGCCTCAATTCATATAAAGTCAGAAAGCCAACTCATAGCCGTTTTTACTTATATTCACACCAACCCCATATCTTTAATAGAATCTGGGTGGAAAGAGGGAAAGATCAAAAATTTACAGAAAGCAATTAAGTTTTTAGAAAACTACAAATGGTCAAGCTACCAAGATTATCTCGGGAAAAAGAATTTTCCTTCGGTAACTGATAGAGATTCTATCCTTGAAACAATTCGTGGAAAAGAAAAAATTAGAGAATTAATTGCCGATTGGATAAAGCATAAAAAGGATATAAAAAAACCGGATAAAATTTCTCTAGAATAAAATTGTGGGAGGTCCGACCTCCCACAATTTAATGCTGTTTATTTGAATTCTCGGAGCAAATCCTTTAAGCCCGTGCCTAATTTTTGTTCTACCAAAATCATTTCTTTTTCCGGCAAAAGGTTTTCCTCCAAGACCGGCCGCTCCTCGCGATAGAAAATGCCGATAGGGATTCTTTCTCCCCATTCAAGGGCCTTTTCCATGGCTGCGGTCTTATTATTCGGTTCGTAACCGAATTCTTCGAGTTTGTAAATTCTTTGCTTAAACCAATCAAAAGTATTTATCGAATTCAAGGTAATGCAAGGTTGGAGAATATCAACGACGCTAAAACCCTTGTGCTGAATGGCCTTGATTAAAATTTCAGTCAAATGAGGAATATCGCCGGCAAAAGCGCGGCTGACAAAACTGGCGCCGGAAGCAATCGCCAAAACCATTGGATTTAAGGGTTGATCAAAAACGCCTTGAGGAGTCGTCCGAGTTTTTACTCCCAATCCCGAAGTAGGCGAGGCCTGGCCGACCGTCAAAGAATAAAGCTGATTATTATGGATCAAACAAGTGATGTTTGGGTTTTTGCGGCAGGCATGAACAAAATGATTGCCGCCTTCGCCCAACTGATCACCATCGCCGGCAATGGACAAAACCGTTAAGTTTTTATTAGCGATTTTCACGCCGATCGCTAAGGGCAAAGCCCGGCCGTGCAAGCCCTCAAAACAATAAGTATTTAAATAGTTTGACATCTGGCCGTGGCAACCAATACCGAATGAGGCAAAAACCTGCCAGGGTTCTAATTTAAGCTCCTGAAAAGCGTTTTCTAAAGCCGCCAGGATACCAAAATTGGCGCAGCCCGGGCACCAGGTACTCTTTTGACCTGTTTTGAATTTATTATTTTCTTCGCCTCTCATAATTTAAGGGTTGTGTAAATTAGTGCCGTTTTTAATTTACAATTTTCAATTTTTAATTTTTAATACTATCTCTTCTGGCTCAAACGGCCTGCCGTCATACTTTAAAAACCTTTCTTTAATTTCAATACCGGTTTTTTCCTCGATTAAATCCCCGAGCTGGCCACTGATATTCTGTTCGACGAGTAAAATCTTTTTGCTGTTCTTTATTGCCGAAGTCACTGCTTCTTTTGGAAAGGGATTTAAACAATTCAAATGGAGAAACTTTGTCTTTTTGCCCTGATTTAATAATATCTTCTGCGCTTCTTGGATTGGCCCCTTAGATGAACCCCAGCCGATAAATAAGAAATCCGCTTTTTCATCGCCGTAAATCAAGGGGGCAGGCATTTCTTTTGCCATTGTTTTTATTTTTTCCATTCTTTTTTCCATCATCGCTGTTCTGATTTTCGCATCCTCGATAGAAAAACCTCTTTCATCATGCTCATAACTATTGATTAAAAACGGCCGGCCAGACCGGCCAATAAGCGCTCTTGGAGAAACGCCGTTTTTAGCAAAAGCATATCTTTGAAAATCATTTTGCTGGTCTTTTTCCGAAAGCAATAAGCCGCGGTCGATGCTAACCCTTGATTCATCGAAAACTGCCGTACTTTGCCGGCTCTCGCTAAGATATTTATCAGTTAAAATTATTACCGGCACTTGGTATTTATCCGCCAAATTAAATGCTTCGATGGCCAGCCAAAAACATTCTTCTGCGTCTCCGGGAGCCAAAACAAGGCGCGGAAAATCGTCCTGGCCGGCTGACAAAACAAATTTTAAATCGCCTTGGCCGGTCCAAGTAGGCAAACCACTCGAGGGTCCGGGCCGCTGGCCATTAATAATAACGAGTGGCGTCTCGGTCATACCCGCCATACCCAAGGCCTCAACCATCAAGGAAAAACCACCGCCGGAAGTAGCGGTCATGCTTCTCACGCCGGTGCTGGCAACGCCAATGGCAGTGTTAATGGCGGCAATTTCATCCTCGGGCTGCAAATAAACCATGCCCAATTCTTTAGCCTTGGCGGAAAAGTAGGCAATAATGGAGTTTATCGGCGTCATCGGATAAGCGGAAAAGAATTTGCACCCAGCCGCGGCCGCTCCCAAACAAAAAGCATCATTACCGGTTAAAAACAATTGTTCGTCGGTGTTTCTTTTTTCCAAAGAAAAGTTGATCTTGATGTCGGCAAATTTTTCCTTAACGAAGTTAAAGCCGGCCAAGGCCGATTTAATATTCAGGTCAACCACTTCGGGCTTGGCCGAAGAAAAAACATCTTTAATCACTGACTCTAAAATTCCAAAATCAGCTTTCAAAAGAAAAGTCGTAGCGCCCAAAGCCACGTTATTCATCATCACTTCCGAACCGCCGACGCTCTTCGCCAGCTCGATTAACGGAACGGGAAAAACATTAATGCCCTTTTTAAAATTACTATCAGCAATCTTGTCCGAGTTTAGAATAACTCCTGCCCCTGCGGACAACTCGTCTTTATGGAAATCAATGGCACCCTGATTCAGGGCAATCAGTAAATCAACTCCCTGATGCAAAGAAAAAACCTTTTCATCAGCAACTCTGATGGCGTAAACATTATGACCGCCCCTGATCAGAGAAGGGTATTCAATGGTATCAAAAAGAGAATAACCGGAGCGTAAAGCCAGTTTGCCGAAAATCAGGCCCGCCGAAGCAATGCCTTGACCCGCCTCACCCCCGATTTTTAGAACAAAATCTGTTTTGTTAACCATTATTGGATTATACCACCCGCTTTATCTTAAACAAACTTTGTGATAGAAAAAATAAAGATGCGAGCGTAACACAATGGCAGTGTGATAGCTTTCCAAGCTATTTATGTGGGTTCGATTCCCATCGCTCGCTCTGCTTTAATTGAAAAACGGCGGATCGTCTCCCGTCGTTTTCCAACTTTAAAAACAATTTATTTTTTTATCGGGCGTGTTCGATTACTCTTAACTCTCTAATCAGATTAACTTTTATTTCTCCCGGGAATTTTAATTCGTCCTGGATTCTTTCCGCAATATCCTTGGCCATTTTTTTGGCGGCCAAATCATCGATTTCTTCCGGCTTCACAAAAACCCTTATTTCCCGGCCCGCCTGCAATGCCCAGGCCTTTTCCACTCCCGGAAAGCCCAAGGCCAAGGCCTCTAATTCGCCCAAACGCTTCAAATAATTTTCCACCGTGTCTTTTCTGGCGCCGGGCCGAGCGCCGGAAATCTGGTCGGCGGCTTGAACTAAGTTCGCTTCCAAGCTTTCATAAGGATACTCTTCGTGATGCGATTTCATCGCCGCGGTTACCTCTTTTTCCACATTAAACTTTTCCAGAATTTTAACGCCGATGTCCACGTGCGAGCCCTCAATCTGCTGATCAACCGCCTTACCGATATCGTGAAGAAGCCCCGCCTTCTTCGCCACCCTAACATTAGCGCCAACTTCCGCGGCCAACCCGGCAGCTAAGAAGGAAACTTCAATTGAATGCAAAAGCACGTTCTGGCCATAACTGGTACGGAACTTTAAACGGCCCAAAAGCTGGACTAATTTGGGATCAAGCCCTAAAATACCGGTTTCAAAGATGGCGGTTTCGCCCGCTTCTTTAATTTGTTTGGAGATTTCCGCTTCGGCCTTGGCCACCTCGTCCTCAATCCTGGCCGGCTGGATTCGGCCGTCCTGAATCAGTTTTTCCAAGGAGACCTTGGCAATCTGCCTCCGAATCGGATCGAATCCGGAAATAACCAAGGCCTGCGGCGTTTCGTCAATAATCACTTCCACCCCGGTCAGTTTTTCCAAAGTTTTTATATTCCGGCCCTCCTTGCCGATAATCCGGCCCTTGATTTCATCATTAGGCAAAGCAATGGTGGTGGTGGTTACTTCCTGCGCCTGCGACAAGGCCTGTTTCTGAATTACCGAAACCAAAATATCTTTGGCGCGCTTTTCGTAGCGGTCGCGGCCGTCTTCTTCAAGATTCCGCATTTTCTCCATAATTTCCAATTGGGAATCGTTTTCCACTTTTTGCAAAAGCTCTTTCTTGGCGTCGTCAGCTGACAGTTTGGCCACTCTTTCTAATTCTGTTTTTGCTTTTGCTTCCAGGGTTTCAATATTCTGTTTCACCTCTTTTAATTTCTCCACCTTTTCCGTAAAAAGCTTTTCCCGTTCTTCCATCTGATTGATTCTTTCTTCCAATAAACTTTCTCTTTTCAAGAGCGCACCCTCGGCGCGAAAAATCTCCTGCCTTCTCTGTTCGGTTTCTTTTTGAGTATTCTCAATTAATTTCTGGGCCTTTTCTCTCGACTCGTTAATGATATTTTCCGCCTCGGCTTTGGCCTGGCTGATCATTTTCCCCAGCTTTTCTTCCACGGTGCCCAATTGCTTTTTGGCAATTGATTGACGGGCGAAATAACCCAAAACCGCGCCGAAAGCCAGGGCCAAAACGGAAATGATAACGTAAATTAATGGCGTCATGTGTTTTAGTTAGTTAATTAATTTAATATTAAAAAGCCGACGTTTTTTCTTCGCTTGGAAGCAAGCTGCATCAAGCTCGCAAGTTCACCCCGTTCTACGGGAGTTAGATCTTTGTTTTAATCACCTGGTCGATTAAACCGTAATCCTTGGCCTCGGCGGCCGAGAGATAAAAATCCCGGTCCGTATCTTTTTCTATCTTTGCCAATGTCTGTCCGGTGTGTTTGGCCAGAATTTGGTTTAACTTGGCCTTGATTTTAAGAATTTGTTTTGCCGTAATCTCGATTTCCACTGCTTCGCCGGTCACTCCGCCCGCTACCTGATGCAGCAGGATTTCCGAATTCGGCAGAGTAAACCGCTTGCCTTTTTTCCCGGCCGCCAAAAGCACGGCGCCCATCGAAGCGGCAATGCCAACGCAAACCGTTGAGATATCGGGTTTGACGTGTTGCATCGTGTCATAAATAGCCAAACCCGCGGTCACTGAACCGCCGGGAGTATTAAGGTAAAACTGAATATCCTTATTCGGCTCTTTCGAGGCGAGAAACAATAGCTGGGCAATCACCGAATTAGCAACGCTATCGGTAATTGGTCCGGCTAAAAAAATAATTCTGTCCCTCAAAAGACGGGAGTAAATATCATACGCCCGCTCGCCGTATTGACTCTTTTCGATAACGGTAGGAACGAGATTCATCAAATTCTACGAATTTATAATTCGTAGAATCATCATACCAAAAAACTCACAATCAGTAAAGCGACGATGTTCATCACTTTAATCATGGGGTTGATGGCCGGGCCGGCCGTGTCTTTATACGGATCGCCGACGGTATCGCCGGTCACCGCGGCTTGGTGGGCAAAAGAACCCTTGCCTCCGAAACTGCCGCCTTCAATGTATTTTTTGGCATTATCCCAGGCCGCGCCGCCCGAGGTCATGGAAATGGCTAAAAACATACCGGTTAAGATACTACCAACGAGCATACCCGCCACTGCCAATGGACCCAAAAACAAACCAACAACGATCGGCGACAAAACCGGCAATAAACTTGGTAAAATCATTTCTTTCAAAGCGGCCTTGGTGACAATATCAACGCACTTGCCGTACTCGGGCTTGGCCGTGCCTTCCATCAAACCAGCGATTTCTTTGAACTGCCGCCTGACTTCATTGACCACGCCGCCCGCGGCTCGACCCACGGCCGTCATGGCCCAAGAAGCAAAAAGATAGGGGATTAAACCGCCTAAAAACAAACCGACTAAAACCTTGGGATCGTCTAATAAGAATTGCAGTTTAGCGCCTTCCGCCATCAAGTCCTGGGAAAAACTGGCAAAGAGAACCAAGGCCGCCAATCCCGCCGAGGCAATAGCATAGCCCTTAGTCACGGCTTTGGTGGTGTTGCCCACCGCGTCCAAAGCATCGGTCACTTGCCTGACTTCTTCGCCCGCGCCCGACATTTCAGCAATACCGCCGGCATTGTCAACAATCGGACCGAAAGCATCAATGGCAATTACCACGCCGGTCAAAGAAAGCATGGCGACAGCAGCCATGGCCACGCCGTAAATTCCGGCGAGCCAAAAACTGGTTAAAATTCCCGCTGATATTAAAATCACCGGTAACACGGTCGATTGCATCCCGACGGCCAAACCAATAATAATATTGGTGCCGTGTCCGGTTTGGGAAGCCGAAGCGATCATTTTTACGGGCTTGTATTTTTTCGAAGTGAAATATTCCGTGATGATGAAAATGCCGGCCGTGACTGCTAAGCCGACCAAACAAGACAAGTAAACACTACTGAAAGAGAATTGGCTCATGGCCGTGAATTTCTGAATTACCGGGTAAAAACCAATCGCCGCTACCGTGGCCGAAACAATTAAGCCCTTGTAAAGAGCGTTCATAATGCCCTGTTTGTTTTTCCCCAGCTTCACAAAAAAACTGCCGATAATCGAGGCGAGGATAGCAATCGCTCCTAGAAATAAAGGCATAATCACCAAAGGAGAATCGCTGCCCGAACCCAAAGACGCCAAAAGCATAGCGGAAATTAAAGTGACGATATAGGTTTCAAAAAGATCAGCGGCCATGCCGGCGCAATCGCCGACATTATCACCCACTTGATCGGCAATCACGGCCGGATTGCGCGGATCATCTTCGGGAATACCCTGTTCCACCTTGCCCACTAAATCCGCGCCCACGTCAGCTGCCTTGGTAAAAATACCGCCGCCCAAACGGGCAAAAACAGAAATCAAAGAGCCGCCGAATCCCAAAGCAATCAGGGCTTTTAAATCATTGAATAACAAATAAAATCCGGAAACCGCCAAAAGACCAAGGCCGACAACTAAAAATCCGGTTACGGCCCCACCATTAAAGGCCAAGTTTAAAGCGGCCGGCAATCCTTTTTTTGCCGCTTCGGTAACCTTGACGTTGGTCTGAGTGGAAACGCCCATGCCCAAAAATCCGCAGAATCCGGAAACCAAAGCGCCAAGCAAAAACGCCAAGCCGGACTTAAATCCCAACGCTAAAAGAATCACAAAGAAAATAACGATAGCCACGGGCAAAATGGTTTTCCCTTGGCGTTTCAAATAAGACAGGGCGCCCTGGCGGATGGCACTATTAATTTCCATGGCCTTGCCTTCGCCCGAAGGAGAAGCGTTGATCTTTTTTCTCAAAAAGAAAACGAATAAAATGGCGAATAAAGAAACGAGGATGGGAAAAGTTAGCATAGTTAATATATTAGTGATTAAGTGATTGGCTCACTTTCAGCTTTTTTGACTTTTTTTACCGCTTTTGGTTTTTTCTCTTTTATTGGCTTTTCTTCCTTCACCTTTTTTTCTTTCTCTGCTTTCTTTTTCTTGGTTTCCTTTTTTTCTTTGGCTTTCTGTTTCGATTCTTCCGCTTCAGCCGCCTCGGCTTGAACCTGGCCCCGAACATCAATTTTCCAGCCCGTTAATTTAGCGGCTAAACGGACGTTCTGGCCGTCCTTGCCAATGGCCAAAGAGAGTTGATCTTCAGGCACTACTGCCACGGCTGTGTTTTTATCTTTCAGTTTTACCTCAATCACTTTGGCCGGACTCAAAGCATTGGCAATCAGTTGCTGAGGATCATCTGACCATTGGATAATGTCGATTTTTTCTCCGCCGAGCTCGTTAATCACGGTCATCACTCTCGTGCCCCGCTGGCCAACCGAGGCGCCGATCGGATCAATCCTTTCATCAATAGAAACAACCGCGATTTTTGACCGCGACCCGGCTTCCCTGGCAATGGCCTTGACCTGAACCTGGCCGCCGGCGATTTCCGGCACCTCTAATTCAAAAAGTTTGGAGATCAATTTGGGATGAGACCGGGAAAGAAAAATCACCGGGCCCCGCGAGGTGCTTTCCGCTTTCAATAGAAAAACTTTCAAGCGCTGGCCAATGCGGTAAAACTCGCCCGGCACCTGCTCTTCCCGAGTGAGAATGCCCACGGCCTTGCCAATATCCAAAAAAACATTCCTGCCCTCCACTCTTTGGATAATACCAGAAACCGCTTCTCCTTCTTTGGCAAGGAATTCGGAAAACACTGCTTCTTTTTCAATTTCTTTGATTTTCTGCAAAACCACTTGCTTGGCGGTCTGGGCGGCAATGCGGCCGAAATCAGCACGCGCCTCCAAGGGGAACTCCAATTCTTCTCCGGCAACAACGCCTTTTTTTATTTTCTTTGCCTCATCCAGCATCAAATGCCTTTCCGGATTAAATCGCACTTTCTTCCCTCCCTCTGCCTCTCCCCCAAAGGGGATCGGCTCGGGACGGTTCCTCATTTCTTCCAATTCTTTTTCCGAATAAATCATGTCTTCGCTAACCACCAGCTTAACTTGCCAAAACTTAAGCTCGCCCGTTTCCGAGTTCATTTTCGCTTTCAGCATCTGGCCCTTTTTGCCATAGTCCTTTTTATAAGCCGAGGCCATGGCCTGCTCAATGGTCTCAAAAACCTTTTCCTTGGGAATGCCCCGTTCCTCGGAAATTTGAGAAACCGCGGCGGCAAACGATTTTAAGTCAATCATTTTTTTATTTTAAAATTTAATGATTAATTAAATTTAACACAATTTCCTTGAAAACAAAAATCGCCTCATTTGGCGATAATGTCAACATCTCCTTCTGAATAGCGGTTTTCGAAGAGAAAGTCAACTCCTACTATTCTATCTTTACCGAGCCCATAACTAAAAAGAATGGGATTTCTCGGGTAGCGAATTCTTTAATTTTCTTTTCTTGTAATGTTCTATATTTAGACCGACGAAACCTTACATCGCCGTGTTCTTTTCGCGCCTTTGTCACAAGTTTCCTTGTAGGAATTTCTTTAAATTCTCTGACGGAAAAACCAGCGCTTCGTAAATACTCAAGATATGTTTCGATAGAACGATGATATTGCGTAGCCCTAACCCCGCTGCTCCATAAAATATGTTTTTCTGCGGAAGGGGATAAATATTTTCCGGTTGCCCGCGCGAAATATTTTCTACCGCCTTCTTGAATAATTACCCACTGCTGCCGAAAATCAGAAAAAGCAGGATGAGTAATAGAAAAAACGAAATGGCCGCCCCTTTTCAAAACACGCGACGCTTCTTTAATGGCCCTTTTCGCATCAGCAATATCCATCAAACTCATATTGGCTAATGCGACATCAAAAGATCTACTTCTGAGACCACGTAGATTAGCTGCGTCTCTTGCCAAATATCTTATGCCAAGAGGATTAGCTTTTTCGCGCGCGAGAGCAAATTCCAATAATTTACCGGAAAGATCAATCGCGGTTATCTTGGCCTTTCTTCTAGCGAGCAAGCGCGAAAAGTATCCATTGCCGCAGCCAATCTCTATAATTCTCTTGTTTTTAATATTCCTTAGTATTTTAAAAATGACCGGATCGATGTCGTTCCGCTGATGCCATGCCCCGGTATCTCTAACCTCGCTCTCCCACCATTCAGCGACTTTATCCCATTCAGCTTTTGGTAATTTTTTTGCCATAAAATTTTTCTCTTAACTTTTTAACCAAATTATCTCTCTCGTTTACCGATGCCTCATAATGCGTCTTTTTATTAAACATATCTTTAATAAAATCCCATTTCACATCCTTTTTTACTGGATAAATATGAAAATGGAAATGGGAAACGAGAATCCCGCTTTTAAGCACAATTGACTTATCGACTTTAAGAATGTCTGATAATGCTTTTTCTGTTTTATGGAAAATTTCAGAAAAATAAAGATAATCATTAAGACTTAATTCTGAAACATTTTCAACGTGTTCCTTCCAAATAACTAATGTGTGTCCCTTAACCGCCCAATCGACATCAAGTATCACTAAAACTTTTTTGTCTTCAAAGATAATGTCGTCGTTAGGAAAATTGAACTCGTTAATTAACTTACAAAATACGCATTCCATAAATAGTTTAAAACAGACCTGAATAGTTTCTTATGAGCTTTTTGGACCTAGGCGGAATTGAACCGCCACCTCTACAATGCGAATGTAGCGTAATGCCGTTTTACTATAGGCCCATATTAAATTTGTTTTTCTTTATTGCGCCGCAGAACCTCCAATAACTTTAACAGCCGGGTGAAAAAGAATATCCCTAAAATCTCGATGGTTAAAATAGAAAGATCCCTGAGGGTCCCGAGCTTGTGCCCGTCGGCGGCAAAACTGTAATGATCGTGGCTCAAAAAGTTAACTACATATAGTATCGTAGTCAGAATCACCCAAAGATAGACGAAAATTTCGCCCTCTCTTTTATTCCTTTTTTCGCCCAGCCATCTCAACAATTCTTTGTGGAGCGAATAAATCAACAAGACCGCCAGATAAAAAAAGTTTATATTGGCGGGAATAAAACTGCCTCGGCCGAAAAAATCCGCCAACGTCAACCCCATGGTGGCAATGGTGACGATGGAACAAATAGAAAAGAGATTGCGGTTAATCACTGATTCGATTTTTATTAAGTTCTTTGTTTCTCCGGTTTCCATAAAATTATTTGTTTAATTTTCTTCGGGGAGT
>CAZKCH010000006.1:0-14631 GCA_964551525.1 uncultured Candidatus Saccharibacteria bacterium | reverse complement strand
GACTCCCCGAACCCTTTTCCCAAAAAACTGTCGGGGCGCTGGGATTTGCACCCAGAATCTCACCCTCCCGAAGGGTGCATGTTGCTGTTGCACCACGCCCCGCTACGTGACCCAATATTTTTCCTTGGTCATTTGGTCTTGTTTCTGCTCCACCTGCTCTCTTTCTTTTTTCGCGTCTTCAGCGAACTCGGTTAATTTGCTGTCAGTCAACAAACCAAGCCGCTCGGCTTCTTTTTGAAGAAAATCCTTTTTATTCTTCTTCGGATCATTCAAAACCTCGCCCAATAAAATATCAAGAATTTGTCCGACCTTGGGCCCGGGCTTAATTTCCAAAATCTTCATCACTTCATTGCCGTCAATTTTCAGCATTTTGGCCGAAAGGGGATCTTTAGAAACCTTTTCCACCAGATATTTTAAGTGTCTCAACTTATAGGGTTCAGCTTTGGGCACGCCGGAACCGACCCGGTCCGACATTCTCACTTGCAATAATTCGTTAAAGTATTCCGGGCTGACATTCCTGACCAAACGCCTGACCGAGTTCTCGCCGACTTCGCCGACATTGTAGTAGAAAAGATGGTATCTGACAAGCCGGGTAATTTTCTCCGCTTGCTCATGCGGAAACTTCAACCTTTCCAAAATTTTAGCCGTCATTCGCGCACCGACGATCTCATGGCTGTAAAAAGTGGAGTCGGCTCCTTGGCCGCGTTTGACGCGGGGCTTGGCAATATCGTGAAACAAGCTCGCCAACCGCACCTCAAAACCGAATTTCTTTTTGGCGGCATATGCCAAAGACAAAACATTATGATCCCAGCAATTATAAGTGTGGTGCTTGTTCTGGCCCACGCCAATCCCTTCTTCCAGTTCGGAAACGATATATCTCAACAACCCCAATTCACTTAACAACCGGATGCCCTCGGCGGCTTTGTCGGCCATGATAATTTTCACAAACTCATCCCTAATTCTTTCCGCCGAGACCAGTTTAAGCAAGGATGAATTTTTCAGAATCGCACCCTTGGTTTTTTCCTCAATTTTGAAGCCCAAAGTCGTGGCCAAGCGCGCCGCCCGCATCATGCGCAAAGCGTCTTCATTAAATCTATCATCCGCCACCCCCACCGCCCGGATAATTTTCGCTTTTAAATCCTTTTGTCCGTCGAACAAATCGATGATCGAGTATTTAATTTTTCCTTTTTCGCTTTTACTTTTTAATTTCAATGCTATCGCATTGATCGTAAAATCCCTTCTTCCCAAATCTTCCGCCAATGTTTTGGCAAATTTTATCTCGTCAGGATGCCTTTTATCGCTGTATTTCGCTTCGGTCCGAAAAGTAGTAATTTCAATCTCTTTCAGATTCGCTTTTTTGCTTTTCGTTTTGGCAGTGACGGTCAGAAATTTGTTTTCGTAAAAACTATCGGGAAAAACCTTTTGGATTTCCTCGGGCTTGGCCGCAGTGGTAATATCCCAGTCATTCGGCTCAACGCCTTGCAAAAAATCGCGCGAACAACCGCCGACAACATAGGCCTCAAAACCGGCTTTTTCAAGCTTATTAATAATAGTGATGACTTCTTTGGGAATGGTCATTTTCTAATCTTATCTTAAAACCGGTCTCATTTCAATTGATTCCAAGGTTAAAATAAGGTATGTTGAGAAAAGCGCCCCCGTGGCGTAATGGATAACGTAAGGGCCTTCGAAGCCTTTGATGCAAGTTCGAGTCTTGCCGGGGGCATCAACTGATTATTAAACTCGTTTTTAATAAAGTAATTTTAAACCCATGAAAAAAAAGCTGTTGTTCTTGTTAGTTTCGTCTTTATTAATAATTTCCGCCGGCCAGGCCTCAGCCGGATTAGTGCCTTGCGGCTTAAGTCAAGACGATCCTGATATGCCCGGCGACCAAACCGTTGCCTGCCAGCTATGCCATTTTTTCACCATGGCGGAAAAAATCGTTAATTTCATTCTTTTCACCGTTGTTCCGCCTTTAGCCATTCTTTTGGTAGTAGTGGCCGGCTCGTTCTTTGTCTTTTCCGGATACGATCCGTCTTTGATCGCCAAAGCCAGAGCCATGCTTGCGTCGGTTGGTATCGGCCTGCTCATTCTTTACGGTTCATGGATGCTCGTCGGATTTTTCTTTGACCTGATCGGTTTAGCTAATACCAATCTTGGCAACAGTATCCGCGACTGGTTTACTTTTCCCTGCCCTTAGTCGCCTCCTAACCCCTAACTTCTAACTTCTCATGCGTCTCGCCGTCGTCTCTGATTCTCACGACAATTTGGCAACCGCTAAAAAAGCGGTGGCTTGGCTCAACCGCCAGAAAATAAAAATCATGATCCACTGCGGCGATGTCAGTTCGCCGGCAATGCTGAAAGAAATCAGTAAACGATTTAAAGGCGAGATCCATTTAATTCTGGGCAATATCGGCCCCATCGGGAACACAAAGGATCTTTTTCGGATAAAAACATTTGGCCTTAAAAACGTGAAATTTTACGGCTTGACCGGCGACTTGAAAATCAATAATAAAAGAATTGGATTTGGCCACGAACCGGAAGCGGGAGAAAAATTGGCAAAAACCAAAAAATATGATTTAGTTTTCTTTGGTCACACTCATCAGCCCTGGGAGAAAAAAGTGGGCCATTGCCGCCTGGTTAATCCCGGCACCTTAGCCGGCATGTTCAGTAAAGCCACATTCGCAGTATACGACACAAAAACCGATAAATTAGAGTTAAAATTAGTGGAAAGATTATAAATCCGGGCCCGTAGCTCAATTGGTAGAGCAGTTCCCTCTTAAGGAAATGGTTGTGAGTCCGAGTCTCACCGGGCCCATAGATTTGGTTTTAACAACAATCAAAAAATTGTTTTCTATTAAGGTCCCGGGGAGGGGGATCCTAATCTGATATTTTCACAATCTAATACTAATATTTCACAGCAAAAGACAAATCACCGAATTCCTACGATCGTAGGAATTCCGTTATTTAAGAATTTCACTTAAACCAAACCGAAAACTTCTTTAAGGTGGAGTTCGTTGTCAATTCTCTCCGCTAAAATAGTTCTGACGTATCGGCGCATCTCGAAAAATTCGATCACAAAATCAATCTCGTCTTCGCATTGATAAGGAAAAACAAAAACGCTTTTTTGGAGTTCATAAAAACCGAGCTCTTTTAACTTTTCTCTTAAGGCGTCTCTGGCCCGTCTCAATTTTTCTGGGATATCGAAAACGACTAATCGCCACTTACCGTCCCAATCTTTTCTCGATAAACGAATCTCTTCAAACCGGAAATTCAAAGTTTTAATCTTTCCTTTTGTGCTTAGAACAAAAGTAAAGCTGCCATCTGAATTTTCTTTTCTTTCTATTAATTTGGACCGATAAAGTTTCCTTATTTCTTCCTGAAGCTTATTCTTGTTAATTCTTCTCCATTCTCGACTGACGCTTTTTATAATCTGCCATTGCCTTCGGGGATGATAGGTAAAACCAATGGCCAAACCGCCGAAAAGCAAGAGCAAAATCTTTTGTTTTAGAGCGTTAAATTCAGCCATTTTTACTAATTAGCCTTAATTGAATTATACCACAACAAAAAGCAGAAACAACGAAAAATCCACGATCGTAGTTTTTTTGTTATTTATGAATTTTGATTCTTAATTTAACGGCCTTGGTTAAACGCCTCAGGTCAACCTTCCTTCTAACTCAAATTCCCGCGCCTTAACAATCCTCACTTTCACAAACCGGCCGCAGAGATTTTTATCGCTTTCAAACCTGACGGTTTTGAAGTTGCGGGTTTTGCCTAGGCACTCTTTTTTCTTTGGCAGCCAAGTATCAACCAGGACGTTTAACGTCCTGCCGACTTCTTTCCTAAGATTCTCTTTGGCTGTTTTTCTTAATAGCTTAGTCAATTTTTCATATCTGGTTTTTTTAACCGGCATGGGCACGTCGTCTTTAAAAACCTTTGCTGCCACCGTGCCGGGCCGAGGAGAATACAAGGCGATATAGGCCATGGCGGGCTTAATTTTAGCAAAAACCTTGAAAGTATTATTGAATTGTTTTTCTGTTTCCTTGCAAAAACCAATAATAATGTCTGTCGAAAAACTGAATTCAGGCACTCGCTCCTTTATTTTATTCAAAACCTTTAAATACTGATTAACCGTGTAATGGCGATTCATTCTTCGCAAAACCGCGTTATCGCCCGATTGCAGGGGCAGATTAAAATAATTATTGATTTTTTGCGCGCGGGCCAAAAAACCGATCAGTTTGTCATTAAAATCCAAAACGTAAGGCGAAGTAAAACGCACCCAGAAATGGCCCGGCATTTTCTCTATCTCTTGCAACAAATCAACGAACTGATAGTTTTTATTGCCGGGATCGCGCCAGCTGGAAACGGTCTGGCCCAAAAGCCAGATTTCCCGATAACCACTATAAATTAAATCCTTAACCTCTCTAATAACTTCTGCTTTGGGCCGGTTAATTTCCAAGCCCCGGGCGTAGGGGACAGCGCAATAAGTGCAAAAACGGCTGCAGCCGAAAGAAATCGGCACTGACGCCGAGAACCGGCTCTCGCGGATCGGCTCAGTGCTGAAATAACTAATGTCCTTATTTTTAGTCAGGTCTCCGGGCAGACCGCCAGCGATAATATCTTTCCCTTTATTTAATTGATTAAGAAAGTGGGGGAGCTTTTTTAAATCCTTGATATGAAAAACCAAATCGAATTTTTCCGAAAACGCTTTTCTATCTTTGGGTAAAACGCATCCAGTCACAATAGTTTTTCTTGCCCGCCAACTTGTCCGCCGAAGCTTTAGCGAAGGAGGAAGTCCTGACGAAGGCGGGAGTTTTTGTACAGCATCCGCCTGTCCATAGACGCGATCGATCGCCGACTGCCTCACCGAACAAGCGTTCAGCACCAAAACGGTCGAGGTCTGACCTCTGCCACTTTTGCGGTAGCCGGCGGATTCCAAAACCGCGGCAATTCGTTCCGAATCCGACCGATTCATGGCACAACCAAAAGTAATAATCTTATAAGTCTTCATATCATCTATAATAGCACCTCAGCCGCCGCCTTGCTTTATCGATGAAGTATGCTAAAATGTTCACATAACAACCTACAAACATGCTAACACCTGAAGAAAAGAAAAAAACAATTGAAAAAGCGAAAATCCATGCCACCGACACCGGCTCCCCGGAAGCCCAGATCGCGATTTTAAGCGAGGAAATCAACCGGCTGGCCACCCATTTAAAAAAGCACGCCAAAGACATGGCTTCAAAGCGGGGACTTTTAAAAATGGTTTCGAAAAGGAGAACTTTACTTAACTACCTCAAAAATGAAGATGATAAGAGACATAGCGAAGTCGTCAAAAAACTCGGCTTGGACAAATAACTTCGGGCCGCTCAAACACGCGGAACAAAGAGTGCTCGTTCTTTTTGACGTCCAAAATCTTTACCATTGCGCCAAAAACCTTTACGGCAGCCGAGTCAACTTTGCCGGCATTTTAAAAACAGCTGTGGCGGGCAGAAAATTAGTCAGGGCCTTCGGTTATGTCGTCAGAACGAAAACCGGCGAAGAAAAGCCGTTTTTTGAAGCCCTGACCAATCTCGGCATTGAAACCCGGGTCAAGGATTTGCAAGAATTCTACGGTGGCGCGAAAAAAGCGGATTGGGACGTCGGCATCGTCATCGATGCCGTGCGCGCCAGCCCGAGCTGCGACGTCATCTGCCTTTGCTCGGGCGACGGCGATTTCATCGCCTTGGTCGAATACTTAAAAAATCAGGGCAAAAGAGTGGAAGTGCTCGCTTTCGGCCGCTCCACTTCGGCAAAGTTAAAAGAAACCGCCGATGAATTCATTGATTTAGAGGCGTCTCCCAAAGATTATTTGTTTAAAAAGTAATTAAATGAAATCAGAAAAATTCGAGTTAGAGCTTGGCGGCCGGCAATTAACCATTGATGTTAAAGACCTGGCCGAACAGGCCAATGGCAGCGTCTTCGCCCGCTATGGCGACACGGTCATCCTCACCACGGCAGTGATGTCAAACAACCCGGCTGGCAGCCAGGGCTTTTTTCCTTTAACCGTTGATTACGAAGAAAGGTATTATGCCGGCGGCAAAATCAAAGGCCCGAGATACATTAAAAGAGAGGGCCGGCCATCGGACAAGGCCATTCTCAACGCCCGCTTGATTGACCGCACCATCAGGCCAAGATTCCCTAAAAATCTGAAAAGAGATGTCCAGGTGATAGCCACGGTTTTGTCATGGGATAACCAGAATGATCCTGATTCTTTGGCTGTCATCGGCGCCTCCATGGCCCTAACTTTATCTAATATCCCTTGGCAAGGGCCGTTGGCGGCAGTAAGAATCGGCCGCATTGATAATAATTTTGTCGTGAACCCAACCACCGAGGCCTTGGAAAAAAGCGAGATCTCTTTAGTGATTGCCGCTGGTTTTGAAAACAACAAACTTGCCATTAATATGCTTGAGGGCGAGGCCCAAGAAGCGAGCGAAGAAATAGTGGCTCAAGCGATCGAGTTCGCTCAGCCGCATTTAAAAAAAATCATTGACTTCCAATTAGAAATCGCCAAGAAGCTGGGCAAGCAAAAAATAAACATTGAGGACAACGTTCTTGAGCCCGTTGTCGTTGAGGCGGTGAAGGATTTTTTAAAAAAGGATTTGGAAAAAATCTTGTTCCAACAGGATAAAGTTCTACGCCAACAGCAAGAACAAGAACTGAAGGAGTCATTGAAAAAACATTTGGCAGAAAAGTTTCCTAACCAAGAATTAAGCCAGGAAATCGCCTCCTTATTCGAGGAGGAAGTGGATCAGCTGATGGCGGAAAAAATAATGAAAGAGGATAAAAGGCCTGACGGCAGAAAAATAGACCAACTGCGAGAGATTGCCGCGGAAGTGGCGGTGTTGCCGAGAACCCATGGCACCGGTCTTTTTTGCCGCGGCCAGACCAAGGCCTTATCGATTTTAACATTGGGCGCGCCCGGGGACCAGCAAATCCTGGAAGGCATGGAGATCACGGGCAAAAAAAGATTTATGCACCATTATAATTTTCCTCCCTATTCCGTCGGGGAAATAAAACCAATGCGCGGCCCGGGCCGGAGAGAAATCGGCCACGGCATGCTGGGCGAGCGGGCGCTCTTGCCGGTCATCCCCAGCATTGAAGAATTCCCTTACACCATCAGGGTGGTTTCGGAAATCCTGTCCTCTAACGGATCGACATCCATGGCCTCAATTTCCGGCGCTTCTTTGGCTTTAATGGACGCGGGCGTGCCCATCAAGGCGCAAGTAGCGGGCATTTCCATTGGCCTGATTCTTGAAGAAAAAACCGGCAAGTTCAAAATCTTGACTGACATCCAAGGGCCGGAAGACCATCACGGCGACATGGATTTCAAGGTGGCAGGCACGAGAAAAGGCATTACCATTATTCAAATGGATGTCAAAGTTAACGGCATTACCCAGGAAATTTTAACCCAGGCCCTGGAAAGGGCGAAAAAGGCGCGCCATCAGATTTTAGACGTCACGGAAAAAGTGATCGGCGAACCGCGGAAAGAACTATCCTCATTCGCGCCAAGAATTCTGACCTTGCAGATTAATCCTGACAAAATCAGGGAAGTGGTCGGGCCGGGCGGCAAAGTCATTAATGAAATCATTGCCCAAACCGGCGTCGCCATTGACATTGAACAAACGGGTATGATTTTCATTACTGCGGAAAACAAAGAAGCCGCCGGCAAGGCCTTGGAGTGGATTCAAAACATCACTCACGAAGTTAAAATTGGAGAAACATTCACCGGAAAAGTGACGCGTATTTTCAATTTTGGCGCCATGGTGGAATTTTTACCTGGCCAAGAAGGCCTAATCCATATTTCCGAACTGGCGCCGTTCCGAGTAGGAAAAGTGGAAGATGTGGTCAAAACCGGGGACAGCGTCACGGTTAAGGTGGTGAGTATTGACGACCAGGGTAGAATCAATCTTTCGCGAAGACAAATGTTAAACAACGATCATGGCGGAGAAACTCGTTTTCCTCAAGAGAGAAGAGGTTAGGACCATGGCCAAGGACTTGGCCCGGCTGCAGGAAACAGAAGCCCTGGCAGAAAAAGAAAAGATCAGCCGTTTTAGAACAGAAGAAAAGCCGGGAAAACAACTCTTCAGCCAAGCCAAAGCCGGCGACATTCCTCTGCCGCCGTCAACAATGGCAGAACCGATCCCGGCTCCGGATGCTCCTTTGCCGAAAATAAGAAAACCCTCTTCGTGGCAAAAAGTTTTCGTCAGAATATTATTTATCCTGCTGTTTTTCGCTTTTTTAGCGCTAATCGGATTCGGCTTTTGGTTTATCTTTGTCAAAAACAAGCCCGAGCCGACGCCGACTCCCAGTCCCTCGGCAACGCCGTTCGTCACCCCCACGCCCTTACTGACGCCCACGCCCTCATTTACGCCTGAAATTAGCCCCAGCCCCACCATTTCTCCGCTCGTCCCCCCGATTCCCATTTTTTCAGTCAAAGAAATTAAAATTTTAGACATCAGCTCTACTGATAACGATTTAAAAACAGGGTTGGCTAAAATTAATGAGGAAGCGCTTGAGCCCGGTTTTTTTGAGCTGGCGATAAAGAAGAACGAGGCCTTTCTTAGTCCGGCCCAGCTTCTCCAAGAATTAAAAATTTCTTATCCGGAAAATCTTTTTGTGGCCGTTAGCGACAATGCTGATGATTTTGATTTTCTTCTCTATCAGAAAACCGATAATATAGAGCGGCACGCTTTAATAGTCAGAGTGAAAAGCGCGGAAACGTTGAATCAAGTCCTGATTGGTTGGGAAACGCTAATCTCCCAAAATGGCTTGTCTGTTTTTGACGAAAGGATCACGACGCTTGCCAACACTTTTAAAACCATGAATTACAAGAATACTTCTATTCGCTTTTTAACCATTTCCAAAAACGACTTGGGCGCCTGTTATGGCATAGTTAATAATCGCCTGATTTTTGCCACCTCGCTTGAAGCGATCAAAACCATGATTGATAATATCCTTGCTATTGATTAATAAAATAGTAGAATTAAAACATGATTGACAAAAATTTTATTGAGAAAACAAAAGTCCGTTTAGAGGGAGAGGAAAAAATATTGAAGGAGCAGCTAGCCGAATTTGCCGCCAAAGACAAAATTCTGCGGGGCGACTGGGACACTAAATATCCTAATTTCCATGGCTCCAGCTTGGAAGAAGAAGCGGATGAAGTCGAAGAGTTTGAAAGCCTCAAAGCGATTGAAGCAACTTTGGAAGTGAAATTAGCCGGCGTCAAAATCGCTTTGGAAAAAATTAAAACAGGTCAATACGGCATCTGCGAGAAATGCCAAACGGAAATAAGCCAAGAACGGCTTGAAGCCCTGCCGGAAACCAAAATCTGCGACCTCTGTAAGAAATAATTAAAAACACCCCGCCGACAGCGGGATGTTTTAGTAGGCAAATGGGTTCTGTGCTCCAGTGATTTGGAAGTGCAAATGACAGCCCGTAGAGTTTCCCGAACCAGCCATGTATCGGGCGCCGCCGACATAACCGATGATTTGGCCCTGGCTGACCGAATCACCTGAACTGACAGCCAAGCTGGCCAAATGGCCGTAAAAAGTAACCACGCCATTAGGATGGAGAATAGTAATATGATTGCCCGCGCCGCCAAAAGCCCATTTTGAAGCCGAGGTGGTTGATTTTGCTTTTTGAATCGTGCCGCCGGCCGCAGCAAAAACCGGCTCCCAGCACTTGCTATGACCTAGGTCAACCGCATTATACCAGTGCAATCTCTGAGTAATCCGGCAAGGAGCGGAAATAGGACAGATGAAATAACCGGCCACCAAAGGCGCTAATCTGACAGGTGCCGGCGCGGCCGGCACGATTACCACGGGCATAATGCCGTTGGGAACAATAACCAGGTCTCCGGCAAAAACCTGATTTTCGTTTTCTAAATCATTGAAAACAATGGTTTCGTCTAAATTGCCCTTGTATTTTTTGACAATATCTCCCAGAGCTTCACCTGTTTTGACCTGATGGACCACTCCGGAAACGGGCAAAATCACTAATTTCTTCCCCGTGGTTAAAATCGTGGTTTTATTTAAATTGTTCGCCCAAAGCACGGTTTCTAAAGAAATACTGAATTTTTCCGCAATTGATGAGACGGTATCACCCTCCTGAACCGCATACTCAATGATGCCACCCCGATTAACATCAACTTCCTCGGTCATTTCCGATAAGGTGGCTAAAAGCTGGGGATTCAGGGTCAATGGCGGAAAAACCGCTTTTAAGCTATTCTTTTGAATAAGGAAGGCATCAGGCAATTCGAATGTTCTGACTAATGGACCGATTGACAAAACACTGCTTGATTCATTGACGCCAGTAGGTGAAGGGTGAGGCAAGCTCAAAGCCGGAATACCCCTGGCCGGCACGGGCAGACAGAAAGCAAGGGCTATTAAAATTACTGAAATAATGCCTAAATAAAATAAAGGGTCTTTGTCAGATCCTGTCAGTTTCCGCTTCATTTTTTCCCGCCAGCTCAAAAGCTGGGGGATTGTACGAAAAAGGAGTTTCATCTCCTGTAAGCCCTAAGATACCATGTTGAAACCACCTCGTCAATCAACTTATCAACAAGATTTCCAGGCCCAAAAACGCCTGGGCCAGAACTTTTTGAGGAGCAAAAAGGCCTTAGTAAAGATAATTATGGCCGCCGAGCTTAAAAAAACCGACGTGGTTTTGGAAATCGGCCCCGGCGAAGGCGTTTTGACCGAAGCCCTGACGGCCGCTGCCGGAAGGGTCATTGCCGTAGAAAAAGATAAACGCCTCATCCCCGGCCTCCGGGAAAGATTTAAGAGTAATAAGAACGTAGAAATTGTGGAGAGCGACATCCGCGAGCTCCTAGTGGTAAGTAGTAAGGGACAAGTAGTAAGGAAAAAAACGTCCCCATACTACATACTACCTACTACTAACTACAAAGTGGTAGCCAACCTCCCGTACTACCTCGCCACCCATCTCATCCGGCTTTTTCTGGAATCACCCCACCCGCCCGAGCTGATGGTTTTAATGGTCCAAAAAGAAGTGGCTCAACGCATCGTTGCCAAACCGCCTTATCTGAACCTCTTGGCAATTTCCGTTCAGTTCTACGCCGAAGCAAAAATCATTGGTTTTGTCCCCAAATCCAGTTTTTGGCCCAAACCGAAAGTCGATTCCGCCATTATTAAACTTCAACCCCACCAATTTCACAAACTACCAAAAATCCACGATCGTGGATTTTTCGTAAGATTAGAAAATAGAGAATTGTTTTTTAGGATTGTGAAAGCCGGATTCGGTCAGCCGAGAAAAACGCTGGTGAACAATCTTTCCCGCGGCCTTAAAATGCCGAAAGGCGAAATTAGCGAAAAATTAGTAAAAATCGGGCTCAATCCCAATTGCCGGTCGGAAAATCTTTCGTTAAATGACTGGGTTAAATTAATCAAAAAATTAACGGATTGACTTTCGATTTTTGTGCAGTATATTAAGTATAGTGCACAAAAACAGGTATTTTGTGCGGCATAATAAGAATAGGAGACAGGCTATGCTAAAAGACGTTGTTTTAAGGCAAAAATTAAAAAAGGAGGAGCTTCTAAAACTCCAATACATAGACAGGACTAAGAAGCAGTTCGGCAGAAAATGGCTTGATTCACCGCTGATAAAGGTCATCCTTGGCCCTCGACGAGCCGGGAAATCAGTGTTTTCATTAATGCTATTCCGCAATCGTCCTTTTATGTACTTTGATTTTGATGAAGAAATAATGGCTTCGGAAAATGGCGTCTCAACAGATGAATTAATGAAAGAACTTCATGCCATTTACGGCGATGTCAAGAATATACTTTTCGATGAAATCCAAAATCTACCTGCCTGGGAATTATTCGTCAATAGGTTACAAAGAGAGGGGTATAATCTGATATTAACTGGGTCGAACGCGCGCTTGCTTTCGATGGAATTGGCCACGCATCTAACGGGCCGACATATGCCAATAGAAATTCTTCCGTTCGATTTTAAAGAATTCCTGCGAGCCAAAAAGTTTGAAATAAACACTGAACTTCTTTTATCGCCTGAAAAGCATGGCGAACTTTTGAATTTAATGGACCAATACTTGATAAGCGGTGGCTTTCCCGAAATAGCGGTGAAGAACCTTGATTCAAGAGATTATCTGCGCGTCTTATTCGACTCTCTGCTTTTCAAAGATGTCGTCAAAAGACACAAAGTGAAGTTTTCGACGCAAATAAGCAACCTTGGTTCGTATTTAGTCAATAATTTCTCCTCACTTTACAGTTTGAATAAACTAAAGAATGCCCTGTCTCTGAAAAGCGTTAACACTACGGACAAATATGTCTCGTATTTGGAAGAGGCGTATTTGATTTTCTCCCTTTCAAGATATTCTCCCAAGCCGGTCCAACGAATGAAATCTCCCAAGAAGATTTATATTATAGATACCGGATTTATAACTGCCAAAGCAATACAACATTCTCCGGATAAGGGAAAATTGATGGAAAACTTGGTTTTCACTGAATTGGTAAAACGAGGGGCAAAGCCCAATAGGGAATTATTTTATTATAAAACCCGCAATGACCGCGAGATCGATTTTGTCGTAAAAAAAGAGATAAAAGTAATGGAACTGATTCAAGTTTGCCATGAAGCCACGGATCCTAAAACAGAGGAGCGAGAAACAAAGGCCTTATTGGAGGCGGGAGAAGAATTAGAAACCGAAAAACTGACTATCCTGACATGGAACAGAAGAGAGAAAATAGAAAGGAACGGAACAATTATTCAAATAAAACCGTTGTGGGAATGGCTGCTTAAAGACAATGATAAAGTTTTGTGTTAAAATATATTAATTAAAATCGCTTACAAATAAAAAATATGAAAACCATATTTTCAAAGAAGCGTTCTCTTTTAATACTTCTAATAATTTTTTCTCTGTTCGCCGTTCCGCTTTGGAGCGCTAAGGCCTGGATCGCCGAACTGGCATCCAATATCACCTTTTCTATTTTAGCGGGTATTCTTCAATTCGTGCTGATGATTTCTATGGCTATTTTTGAACTTTGCGCCGGTATTTTTCAGGTAGTAAGCAGCCCTGCTTTTATCAACCTTCCCTACACTTCTCAAGGCATTGTTGCGATTGGCTGGCCCATTGTCAGGGACTTCGCTAATTTAGGTTTTGTTTTAGTCCTTGTTTTGATCGGCGTAGGCACGGCCTTGAAATTGAACGAATACAATTTCAAAAAAACCCTGCCTCGGCTGATCGCCATGATATTACTGGTGAATTTCACGCCGGTTATCTGCGGCGTGATTATTGACGCTGCCAATATAATCATGAATTTCTTCTTAAATGTTGTGGGCGATATTCCAGGAATGCTGTTAACAAATCTTTCAGCCAAGGCCTCTAGTATTTTGAACGATCTGACAAAATTTCTCACCGAACCGGTTGTGTTACAAATTATCGTTGAAACAACTATTTCAATAATATTCTTCGTTTTTGCCGGATTCTTTCTTTTACTCTACGCCGCACTATTTTTAACACGCTACGTTGCCATTTGGTATTTGGTAATCATCTCTCCTTTGGCATTTATGAGTTTCGCTTTGTCGGGCAAGGGAGGAGCATTTAAAAAATGGTGGGATCAATTTATTCAATGGTCAATTGTCGGAATACCGGCGGCGTTTTTCCTTTATTTGAGCGGACAAATCATTGCCTTATCGCCAACCATTATTTCAACCACGCCTACCAGTACGGGAGAATTCATCAGTCTTTCCAGTCCCACTAATATATTTAACTCTATTATTGTTTATATGCCCGCCTTGGTTTTCATGTTCATCGGTTTTCTGGCAAGCTTGAGCAGCGGCGCTCAAGGCGCCGACGCCATCATCGCCACTGCCAAAAAATGGGGGAATTCAGCGATTAATTACGCAAAAAAACAAGGCGTCAAAACCAAAGATTGGGCAGTTGAAAGATCAAGAGAAAAAATTTTTGCAAGCGACACATCACGTAAATTTTTTGAGGGCATGGCTACTACTAAAAATACCGGGATAACCGGGTGGACCCGAAGAGCGATCGGCTTGAAAGGAAAATCGATAATAGCAGATGTTCAAGCGAATGTCGAAAAAGAAAAAAATAATCCGCTCCTTAATAAATTATTAAAAAATGACGACTACTCTGGAATCGCCGCTTTGATGGAAAACAACAAAATACTAAATCCAGCTCTAACAATGGCTGCGGGCGCTAAGATTGGGGATGAAAAAAAGGACACAGGATTAGACGAGTTAGAAAAGATAGACGTAAACAGAATAGAAACCGCAATTGATTTAGCAAAGAAAATGGGCATGAAGGGTGTAGTCAAGAGCATGGTGGGGGACAACGCAAGATGGCTCTTAAAACCAGGGATTATCGAATATCTTTTTGACGGGGACAAACCAGATAAAGCGAAAAACGATCTAGAAAGCGTGCAAAACGAATTTGTAGAAATTATAAATAAAATGAGAACCAGCGGACGAAAAGACCTAACTCCGCACGAACAAAATATCGCTAAAGATTTAATGAAAAGGTTTGGTAATTTAAAGGATTTAGACATAGAAACAAGAAATATAGATGCAGTTTTAAGTGACCCAAATAGGTACCAAAATAAA
>CAZKCH010000005.1:0-39450 GCA_964551525.1 uncultured Candidatus Saccharibacteria bacterium | reverse complement strand
GGTTAATAAGGTAATGGCGGTGGTGCGGGTAAGCAATGAAGCACCTGGACTAAAACGCTGTCCGTGCTGGAACCGGCAGAATTGGAACAAAAAATAGTGTAGGATTGAGTTAAAGTCAAGTTGCCGGTAGTTTCATTCCCGCCCGCGGTTGCTTTCGCGCCTGACCAGGCACCCGAAGCAATACAGCTGGTCGGTTCATTAGTGGTCACCCACCAAAGATTTGCCGGGGTATTGTAAGTAATCGTGATCGGACCATCAGAACCATTGGCTTTTAAATTAACCGTAGGCGGATTAACCTGAACATTGGCGCTGACGGTATCGTAATTAGAAGTGCCGCCTGGACCAGTGCAAACAATCGTATATGTCTTTGAAGAAGTCAGATTACCGGTTGATTCTCCGCCAGAAGAAATGGCTTTGGCGCCGGACCAATCACCAGAAGCAGTACAACTGGTGGCATTGGTTGAAGTCCAAGATAAAGTGGCCGAACCGTTATATGACACGCTCACGCTCGTGTCAGAACCGTTGATTTTTAAATCAACCGTGGGCGAGGGCGCAGAAACATTAACACTAACCGTGTCCGGATCAGATGTTCCACCCGGACCGGTACAAACAATACTATAGGTTTTATTTGAAGTTAAATTGCCGGTCGAGTCCCCGCCAGAAGAAATGGCTTTGGCGCCGGACCAATCACCAGAAGCAGTACAACTGGTGGCATTAGTTGAGGTCCAAGTTAAATTAGCCGCCGTGTTGTAAGGAATAGTAACGCTCGTGTCAGAACCGTTAACTTTCAGATCAACCGTGGGCTTGGTGAAAATGGAAGAAACCGTGGCGGTAAAAACCACATAACCGGCAGCGCTGTAGCAGTTGCTGGGAGAATAATCGCAATCAACATCGCCCAAATAGGCCTGAACATAACCATTGCCAGTGCTCACGGCAATATTGGTGCTGGTGCTATCGTGATACCAAACCGCACTGCTGTTAAACGTCAATTTCTGCGCCGAAGTTAAATTTAAAATCGCGTTATCATTTTTTTGCGCCAAGTTACTGGCATAAACCCGAGCCGTGGTAACGACCGAGGTCTGAGCCGTGGTAGGAAATTCCAGACGCACGCCCGTAGCCAAGGCCTTGATTTGCGACCAGTTAACCGCGTCTGTGCCGCAATGGTAATAAGCTAAAAAAGTCACCTGATCGCCGGCATTGGCCGATAAAGGATCAGACCAATTGACCGTTCCCTGGGTCTGATTTTTCATTCTTAAAAGCTCCTGATCGGCCGGCATAATATTAAAACCGGTATTGTCGGCAATAACATAGCCGGCAATAATAGCCAAACCGATGACTAACATAATCGCTCCTTTTGAACTGACTTTCTTTGAAAAAATGTTTTTCATATTATTTTGTTAATGATTTAATTATTTTTTATAATATAGATTTAAAATGGTGGCGGGGGCGGCGCGGGCAAACAATGGATCACCTGAACCAGAACACCGTCATCATCAGAACCGGCAGAATTAGAACAAGTGATGGTAAACGTCTTATGGGTAATCAAATTATTAATTGTTTCACTGCCATTATTAAGCGCCTTGCTTCCCGACCAGCCGCTTGTCGCCGTGCAACTTGTCGGATCATTGGTCGTTGTCCAAGTCAGATTAGCCGACCCGTTGTAATAAATATTAATCGGCCCATCAGAACCATTGGCCTTGATATCTACCGTGGGCGCTTGAACCGGTGCCGGCACATAAGAAAAAATCATAAAATAATCGTTGAAATCATAATCACCTGACCATTCAGGCCAATCAGACCAGCATTGTTTAGAAATTATTGGCTCGCCTGCTTGGGCGGCCGAATTAATATAAGAACTGACATCAACTAAGGCATAATTTCCCGGGCTGACGCCGCCGGTTGTAGGCAGAGGTAAACCGCTGCCGCATTGATTACTGGCGTTAGGCGCGGCCCAGCCGATGGCGGCTCCGTAATTAGAGTCAGTGGCATAAAGAGTCACTGATCCGCCCGCTTGAACATGAAGACCAGTGTCAATCGTCTGATGAACGCTGGAAGGCGTAATGGTGGCATTTTGTGATCCTGTGCCTAATCCGAAATGATAACCAACGCCACTAAAGCTATGGAAATATATTCTTACTTCGCCCGCTTTCGGGAAAGGCCCGATCGTTGTCGGATTATCATTATATTGGAAACCGCTATAAGAACCCGCTTGAGCAACTAAAACCAAGCCCGATAAAGATAAAAGGGTAATAGCGAAGACTATCTTAACGATTTTGTTGTGTTTTAACATTTTGACTTGATTCATACTTTAAACATATAAAAACTAAGGTGTCAAGGATAATTTTGTTTCTATCGCCAAGCGCCGCAGATCCCGGCCGGGCGGCCAGCAGGTAACCAGATAAAGGAATTGCTCCTGGTTTTGGCTGTCGGGCAAGGGAATTTCTTCGCCTCTTTCCAAAAATATCTTTCTCGTCATCAAATAACGGTACTGGCGACGCTGAAGATTGATTAAGATCTCATCGCCGACGGCTAAGTCACCCAAACGGCTGAAAACCCATTCGTAGCGGATCTTGGGCCAACCGATCGGCGCCGAATGCCCCAAAATTATGATCTGGCCGTTATTACCAAAGTCGTCTGACCCGGGATAAACCGCCACCCCGCTTTTTAAATCCTGCGTCATTTGTTCAATCTCGCTGCTGGCGCTAAAAACCAATGGCGCTAAAAGGTTTAATTTAGGAATCTCCAAGCCGTCTTCTTTGGCGGTGTAAATAAAGTTGGGAATGGCAGTCGGACTGGCCGAAGACAAGACGCCTGTGGCTGTCGGCCAAACACTGGCCGATGGCGCTGCCGGACGTGGATTTAAAAAGGTCTTGACTTCATTGTTCAGAAACTTTGAAACAGAAATTAAATTAAAGCCGAAAAAGAAAACGAGAAAACAAGCGGCAAAAAAGTAAAAGAACTTTTTAACCTGGCTTAAAACATTAATCGGCGGTTTGGGAAAAATCATCAACTAAAAAATCATTAACTCGTGAGGAATAAAACCGATAATCGTTTGACGGTCAAAAAAGTTAAAAACAAAGAAGAGAATAACAAAGAAGGCCGTGCTCAACGCTAATTCCTTTACTTCCCTACGAGCAAACAAATTGACAAACAAATTGAAAGCCAGCAGCCCGATTAAGGCCAAAAGAAAGAAAGCCGTCACTTTTGAAACCAGGTCGTCGTATTTAGTAGCGCCGAAAATGAGAATCCGGTCCGGCAAGCTTAAATTCTCTTTTGCCAAGGGCTCAGCCGGCAATTCCTCTTCTCCCAAAACCACTGTTGGCGCGGTCGGACTGGGAGAAACAACCAAATTAGTGGGCGACGGCTTGGGCGACGCTAACGGAGAAGTAGTAGGCAAGGGCGAAGTTTTGGGCTGGGCCTTAATGACTATTGGATTGCCGAAAAACTGAACCACGATCGTGGTCGTCCTGCCTTTAAAGTCACCTTTAAGAACGGCTATGCCGATCTCCTTAAAACTCGGATTTAATAAGTTTTGCTGATGCGAAGGCGAATTCTGCCAAGCTGTCTGCACTTCTTCTGATTCCAAAAAACCAATGGCTAAGTTTTCCCCGGCCGCTTTATAAGTATAACCATTCGCTTTAAACCAATACCAAGGGGTAACGCCAGTGGGGCTATTGTGAGAAAAATAATCCTTGTTAATCATATCCTGGGCCTTTTGCATCGCCGCCTCGCTCAAAATTTTATTTTCTTTCAATAACGGCAACCCGAGCGCCTGTCTTTGCTGATTATTCAAACTAATCAAGGTTGAAGAAACAATATCCGCAAAAAAAGAGGTCTGGGAAAAGAAATAATAAAACGGAAAACTGACCAACCTCAAGGCCAAGAAAAATAAAACACAATAAGCCAAAACCCGCTTTTGCAGAAAAGCGGGCTTGAAAGAATTTTCCGGGCACGGAAACAATTTTGTCTTTAACCAGAAAAGGCCTTGTTTTAAGAGTGTTTTCATGTTGTTTATCTTATACCATTGTTTTTCGACTTTGTCAAATCAAAGCGGCTCGGAAACAAGCCGGGCCGCCAAAAAACCAAACCACAATCTTATCTGATCACCTCGGGAATGCTTTCAATGAGATCAAGCGCCGACAATGACTCGCCATTCTTTTTGGCCGCGATTTGCCCGGCTAAACCATTGATATAAGTCGCGGCTTGGGCGGCGGTAAAACAATCATTGCCTCTTGCCAAGAAAGCAGCGGCAATGCCCGCCAAACTGTCACCCGTGCCAACCTTGCTTAAATAAGGGCTGCCGGTCTTATTCCAGGCCGTTTCTTTGCCATTGGAGATAATATCAATCTTGCCTTTCAATAAAATCGTCGCCCCGAGCTTAGCCGCCTCTTCTTCAACAACTTTAATCCTTTCTTCTGCCGACAACTGCCAAATATCTTTTCCCGTTAAAGCAAAAAACTCAAAAAAATTCGGGGTAATAATGGAATTTTCTCCTTTAATCGCGCTCGGATTTTTTTTCAAAGCCCGGATGCCATCGGCATCGATGACGGCCGGTAAAGTATTGGCTGACAAAAACGCCAATACCGTTTCCTGGGTCTCTTCTGTCCGACCAATGCCGCCGCCGATTAAAACTGCGGCTTTGCCCGGCGCCACTTCTTTGGCTGACTCGGCCATGGAAAGCAGAATGGCCAAGTGTTCTTTTCCCAACCAACTGCCGGATAAGGGATAAGCGGAAAAAGTGGGCGAAAAAGAAGCAATAATATCCGCTGCTCTTTTGGGCGCAATAATCCTCACCGCATCCACGCCGGCTTTAAAAGCCGCTAAAGTGGAAATGGCGGGCTGGCCAGAATAAAAATCAGAACCGCCGATAACCAAAAGCAGGCCGTAATCGTATTTTCTCACCTCCGGCGGCCGCGGCGGATAAACTTTTTTTAAAATATCCTTGGTAACTTCAATCATGTTTGATCATGGAACATAAAACATGAAGCATGAAACACTTCTAAAAATGTTTCAAGTTTTATGTTTCAAGCTTTAAAAGGTTATGTTTAATTTAAAACCTCTCTATGTTCAGCTAAATATATGTTTGACCTTAACCAACCGTCTATATTGCCGCATTCTAACCATTTACCCTCCACTTCATAGCCATAGATTATTTTACCATCTTCCAGCATTTTTTCAAACGTCTTGGCAAGAAGAATTTCCTTATGAAAAATCGGCTTGGCCTGACTCAAATACTCATAAACCTCATTGGTCAAAACATATTTCCCCACAACAACTAAACAAGAAGGGATAGAATTAAGATCTGGTTTTTCAACTATTTTTGTAATCCGATAAAGACGCGGCCCTATCTTTTTGACTCCAACTGCGCCATAAGAACCAACTTTTTCTTTAGGCACTCGCTTTAAAGCTATTACTGGCTGACCGAATTTTTGAAAAACCTTAGTTAATTGGGCCAACGCCGAGACCTTGGAAATAATAATATCGTCTCCGAATAAAACCATAACCGGTTTTTTGTCAATTTTACTTTTTGCCCGTAAAACCGCGTGGCCGTCGCCCAATGGCTGTTTTTGCCAGACAACTGCTATTTTCACTCCTTGCCATTTCTTATCTTGGCGCCGCAATTCCTGCAAGATATTTGTTTTTTCTCTTTCCTTAAGAATTTTCATCACTGCGGGCGCGGGCCGGAAATAATCAAAAATCGCCTTTTTATCGGGCGACAAAACCAGAATGATTTTTTTCGCGCCGGCAGCCATGGCCTCCTCAACCACGTATTCAACCACGGGCCGGTTCAATAAAGGCCAAAGTTCCTTGGGCACTGCCTTTGAAAGCGGTAAAAACCGGGTGCCTAACCCGGCTAAAGGCAAAACCGCAATGGTTGGCTTTAAAACTGCCATATCACAAAAACTCTCTTCTTAAAATGGCGGGTGTTTCCCAGGCCCGCTCCTTAGCGGCAATCGTCTCTTCCTGCGCCTTTATTTCTTCTTTTATCTGCAAAGCGTTTTTCCTTATTTTTTCCTCTGCTTTGGCGGCGCCGGCATTATTAATATTTGCTTTTTTATTCTTTTTTTTGCGATTTTTACTTTTCTTTTTGCCCATTATTCCCAGTCCCCTTTCCCGGCCGCCGATGGCCAGCAAAACCACTCTGATTGCCCCGACCATCTGGCTGTCAAAACTGACGCCGAAAATTATTTTTGCTTCAGGGTGAACGGCGTTAAAAACCAGCTGACTGACGTCAAAAACCTCGTTAAGGGCCAAACTCTGGTCGGACACGATATTAAACAAAACAGCGCGGGCGTGACGGAAATTATAGCCAAGCAACGGACTCTGAAAAATCTTCTTCCTGATTTCTTCAATTTTTGTCCCTCGGCTGAATTCGCAATTGGTTAAAAAGGCGGCTTTGCCTCGGCCGTCTAAGATTGTTTTCAAATCAGCGAAATCAATATTAATAATGCCCGGCTGAAAAACCAAATTAATCAAACCCTGCAATCCGGTTGATAAAACATTGTTGATGACGGCGAAACCCTCGTTAAAAGAAATGCTTTTGTCTAAAAACTGAAAGAGTTTTTCATTGGGCAAAACCAAAAGCGCGTTCAGATTGGGCTTGACCCTTTCCAGGGCCTCGCGGGCAATCATGGCTTTTTTCTCGCCTTCAAATTTAAAGGGCAGGATCAAAATGCCGAAAACCAAAGCGCCTTCCTGTTGGGCGAGCCGGGAAAAAACCGAAACCGCGCCCGAGCCGGTGCCGCCGCCCAGACAAGCAACAATAAAACAAAGGTCAGTCCCTTTGAGAAATTTAGAGATCTTCTCTTTTTCCGCCAGCGCCGCTTGCCGACCGATTTCCGGATCAGAACCGGCGCCCGCGCCCTTGGTATATTTTTCACCGAAATTAAAAACCTTAACCAAAGAAGACAACTTCTTCTCATTCCTGAAATCAGTGTTGGCGGCGATAAATTCAATTCGCCTTAATTGCTTAGCCAATTCAAAAACAATATTGGAAGCGCCGTCGCCAATGCCGATCACTTTCACCTTGGTCGCCTTAACCCTAAAATCATCCTGCTTCGGCACTGTTTTCGTTTCCATTGGCAAAACCGGTTTGCCCTTTTTCCTGCGCTTTTTAGCCATTATCTTAATTTAGCTCATTTTAAACCGTTGGTAAAGCATTCTTATCCCCTTTTCTTTTTTACTGTCCAAGGCCAGCCTAAGCGCAAAATCAACTGATTATGGTCAACAAACAAAACATATAAAAACGTTCCTATCAAAGCATGAGATAAAACCAGCCAAACGAGATTGCCATAAAAAAGATAAATCCCCGAATAAAGAAATCCCATTAACACACTGGGCAGAAAAAAGGTTTTGTGCCGACCCAGATGGAACAAACTGAAAAAAATCGCCGATGATAAAATAGAAATAAAAATGCTTCCCTTAAAAATAAATTGAACGGTTTCAAAAAAAACGAACTGAAAAAATAACTGTTGTAAAAACCCCCATAAAAGATAAAATGCCAGCAATTTCCGAAAATACGCCGATCCCAACCGAGGCAGATTGTTTTTTTTGATAAAGATAAAAATCAATATCGCCAGCAATGTCGCCAGACCAACAATGGCCCCCGAAAGAAAAAATGTTTCTCTGGCAAAAAATTGCGAGGGATAAATCCCTAACTCTCTTATCCGCAGATAAACCAAGGAGATTGCCATTACAAACATTATTCCGCCCCAAACAGATAAATACGACTTCGCTCGGCGATAAGGAATCAGCAGGAAAAAAGAAATAATAATGATTAAAATCGGAGTCATATTTCTATTGAACAACCTCTGTAATACCACTGCTATGGCATTCTTATTACGGGGCTTTCATTTTAAAAATTTCTCTTATTTTCGCATCATCGCCGAGGTCCTCGGCTACGATTAATCTTAATTCATTATCAGACAGGCCAAAAAACTCTTTTAAAATGTTCATCTCGGACCGACAATCATAAGGATAAATCCAAACACTCTTTTGCAAACGGAAAAATCCCAATTCTTTTAGTTTTCCCCTGAACGCTTCTCGATAAAGTTTTTTTAGTTGAGCTATATCGAAAATAACGATTCTCCATTTATTATCCCATCTTTGAGGCCGATTAATTTTCAAATCATTAATCTGCAAAAATCCAGCTTTCTTTTTCCCCTCTTCAGTTAAACTAATATAAATTTGCGGCCCCTGTTTTTCAATATTAATCAATCCCTGTCTTTTTAGATTATAAAAAGTGTCGGAAACTCTTTTTTTGGGATATTTTCGCCAACGCCGGTATCCCCGCAAAAGATTTCTCGCGAAATAAGGAGAACCGGCCGCCACATACACCGCCCCAGCCGCCAATAACCAGTAGAGAACATCTTTGACAATTTCTGATCGCGGTTTTTTAAAATAATATTGATACTTTCCTAATCCCATCTTTACGTTATAACCTCCGTAATATCACTGCCATGGCAATGGTATGACGGAGGTGAATTAATGTCAATTTATCAATTAGGGCTGGAGAATATCTTCGGTGCGGCCGTCAATGGAGATGATCACGTTTTTAACGGTCGGGAACTGCTTTAAGGTCTCTGTAATCTGGCTGCGGATGGCCGCCACCCGGCACGAACCGCCAACCTGAAATTCCAATTGGCTGTCAAAATCAACTTTGGCAATATTGTCTTCTATGGATAATTTTTGGATTTTTACTCCGGAATTAATGCTGGTGAAAAAATTCTCGGCCTGTTCCCCAAAAGTCGGACCATTTAACAAAAGCTCTAAAGCGGCTCGAGCTATTGCCGGTGTTTTAGAAATCACTCTTTCCTTCGGGAAAACCTTATTACAGGAAAACTCCGGGTCAAAATCACTGTTGTTGAAAAAAACCTTGACCACGCTGGTTTCTTCCGACTGAGGAAAACGGATTGGCACTCTGATTTGCTCGTCATTTTCCGGCAAACCCGAAGGATTATCTCTTTCAAAAACCAAAACACCTTCGCCAATTTCCGGCAAAGAAGCAATATTTAAAGTTGCCTCAAAGGGCACAAACTCGGTTGTCATCCAATCGCTTTGTGCCTGAGCAATAGCTAAGCCGATTTCATTGCCGCTGGCATCCAAAAGCTTGATGGGAAAACTCGCCTCAAAAAACCAGTTCCCCCTTGCCTCGCCTTTTATTACTATTGGTAAAGAAACTTTTTGGTCTGATTCCGGACTGAAAACCCGAATCATTTCGTCTTTGACTTGGCCGCAGCCGTTATCCGGCTTAACTGCGGTCGGCACGCCGTGTTTCACCCATTTGCCGCTTTGGCAGATCCAAGTATCCTCCGACGTTAAAAACCGCAGGCCAAGTAGTATCGCTATACCGCCAGAAAGTAAAACTATAATTAGAATCGATTTTTTCTTCATATTCATTAATAATAACACAGATCCTCAGATCGTGGTTTAGAGTTTAGAGTTTAGAGTTTAGGATTTAGAGTTTGCGGCTAATTGCCCACACGCGGCTTGGATGCTTTGGCCAAACCGATATCTTTCCGTCACCTCAATCCCCTGTTTTTCTAATAATTGTTTAAATTCTTGAATTTCCTTTTTCCCAGACGGCTGGAAAACCCCGGTAGGATTATAGGCGATTAAATTAACCATGAAAAGAGACCTCCTTAGAGGCGAAAGCAAAGCCGCCAGTTCTTGCGCCCGCTCAACGGAATCATTCACTCCCCCGATCATCAAATACTCGAACATGACTTTTCGGTTAGTTTTTTCCAGATAATTCTCCACCGCCCCCAATATCTGCGCCAAGGGATATTTTTTATTGATCGGCATGATTTTCGATCTTAAATTGTCGTTCGACGCATGAAGAGAAATCGCCAAGTTCAACTGTAACGTCTCCTCGGCTAATTTATTTATTCCTTCAACAATGCCGGCGGTGGAAATGGAAATGTGGCGGCTACCGATATTGAAACCGTTTTTTTCGTTTAAAATCTTGATGGCGGCCATGACATTATCATAATTTAAAAACGGCTCGCCCATGCCCATAAAAACCGCGCTACTTATTCTTTGATTTTCTTTTTTCAGATAACGATTAAAAAATAAAACCTGCTCAATTATTTCATCGGCGGTTAAGTTTCTCTTGAATCCCATCTTGCCCGTAGCGCAAAATTCACAGGCAAGAGGGCAGCCAACCATGGAAGAAACGCAAATCGTGTTCCTGTCAGAATAACGCATCAAAACTGTTTCCACTTTCAGGCCGTCCCCAAGAATTATTAACGCCTTGACTGTTTTGCTGTCAGCGCTGATCAAAATCTCCCCCTCAATTTTCAAAGGACAATCATCAGAAAGCTTATGGCGCAAAGCCAAGGGCAAAACCAAGGCCTCGCTCCAGTCCTCAATTAAATCCTGAAAAATCGCCTTCTTCGCCTGTTTGAAGCGAAAACTCGGTTCTTCGCTAAGAACTTTTTCCAGTTTTTCCAAATCCATGAATCTATACTGAGATTGTGGGAGGTCGGACCTCCCACAATTTTTAAATCTGAATGATGTATAACCCCTTCTTCTCGATTGCTTTTTTCTGACCAAAGTCATTCAAACCAAATTTCAATACGTATTTCACTTTTTTCGCCAGCTTCCGGCCCGTATACTTTTTCTTTTTCGGATCGTATTCTTCCAAAACCAAGGTGTCCCCTTCTTTAACCTTGAAATCCGCAATGCGGAGATCAAACTTCTTTTTGCCCAATTTCATCAAAGCAAAAATTTTCGGCCAGCTTTTCTTTTTTATGATCGCCATGATATTAGTTTATAGTTTATGGTTTATAGTTAACGTTATGCGGCTAACCACCCGCCGTCGACTACTAATGTTGCCCCGGTGATATAACTTACTTCCTCTGAAGCAAGAAAGACCACTGCTGAAGCAATTTCATTCGCCACACCCATTCTTTTCAAAGGAATACCGGCTAAAAACCCCGCCATTGCCTCTTTGGGCATATTCGCTTCCTGAACCATAGGCGTATCAATTGCCCCAGGAGCAATCACATTAACATTAATCCCCAGACCCGCCCATTCAATCGCCATGGTCTCGGTCATGCCAATAATCCCACCTTTGGAAGCGCTATAATGAGCGCCTGCCATTACTCCCACCCCCACTCCGCCCGAAGCAATCGAGGCAATATTGATAATCCTGCCCCAGTTGTTTTTCGCCATTTCCTTGGCCGCTCTTTGAGCGCAAAAAAACTGGCCCTTCAGGTTGATATCTAATGTCTTATCCCAATCCGCTTCAGTTATATCTGTTGCCATTTTCGGCGCATAAATACCAGCGTTATTAACTAAAATGTCCAGCCGGCCCCATTTCCTCACCACCTCGTCAAAAACTTTATCCACCTCAGCCTTGTTACTAACATCCATTTTAAAAGCAACTGCTTCTCCCCCGCCTTTTTTAATTTCCTCAACCACTTGCTGACATTCTTCTAAATTAATATCTGTCACTGCCACTTTGGCGCCCTGCTTAGCTAAAGCAATAGCATCGGCTTTACCCATGCCTCGTCTAGCGCCGGTAATGATTGCTACTTTGTTTGTGAGTTCAAACATGTTTTTGTTTGATTACTTTTTAATAATTAAAATCCTATTAACTTAGAAACAAACAAGAAAATCACGCCAGCCACTCCCCAAAGAGGGATGCTTAAATAACTCGTATAGCCCCCCACACTCAAACGATTATATGTCCATAACCTTTTACCCAAAATTTTGTCGTAAGTAAAACCAATAATACCTTCGGCCAAAAAACCAATCGCAGAACTTATTAAAAACATTGAAAAAATCCTTTTATCGAGATAAATGGACGCGACCACGATAAAAACCAAAGGCGCGGCGATCATCGCCAGATATTCACTCCACCTAAAATCAGTTGTTTTCCGACCATAAAGATAGGCTAGAAAAAAACCCACGATACTGACTCCGATAAATAACCACCAAAAAAATGAGATATTTTCCATAATTTATGTTTAATATTATACTTGGACTAAGATTACGGTGTAATTCTTGCCGTATTTTTTGGCGCAGGCCGGACAAGTAGTGTAGAAAAAATACATCTTTTTCATTTCCTTGCCCCGTGATTTCACAAACGCCATCATCTCTTTTATCCACTGGCCCATATTTTTATACTCACCTTCAAAAACCTTGGTTAGAAAAGTGCCGGAGATTTTTGCCATTGCCGCGCCCGGCACTTCTTTGGCGACGGCAATATAAAGGTCGCTGCCCCACATTGATTTCTCGTCGGAAAGCATTAACGGCTCGCTTGGCAAAGCACCGGCCTTTTGGATTCTTTCTACGTTCTTAACCATCACCTGACCAAAATTTAACGGGATATGAAAAATACTCCTTACCCTGTCTTTAATGAACAAACGATCCTGAAAAACGACTTCTTTTTCCTGCCACGGCTCGGGATTAAACGGCAGGCAGCAGCCCGTAGGACTATTCTCATAAAGCTTGTTCATGTTTTAAAATTATTGATTATTAATCTTATTCCTTATAATTTCCAACAACAAAGGAAATGTCGTATATTCGGAATCTGTATTAAAATGACCTCCCTTAGAAATTATTATCGGCTCCGTCTTGAGACCCTCTGCTAAAAACCTTAACTCCTCTTGAGGCACATAAGGATCGTCATCGCTGTAAATAATAAATGATTGTTCAAGATTTTCATTAATTTTTTTAAAATCAATCGCCTTCTCTCTTAAAAAATAACTGTTTAATTCTATGCCATAATCGCGCGCGAACCCGGAAACAGAGATAAGCGCCTTAACGGAAGCTTCTTCTATAAAATCCAAGGCAACCGGCACGCCTAAAGAATGACCGACAATAACCAAATCGGACGGATTTGCTCCTCCAATTAACGATTGGGCTGTTTTAAGCCAGGTCTTCCTGTCAGGATGATTAGAGTCCGACAAATTTGGCATAAGTACTTTGTGCCCATCTTTCACTAAATTGTCATGAAGCCATTGCTGCCAATGGATCCCGGCATAACCCTCTATTCCATGAAGTATGAGTATTGTCATATTTATTAATTATACCAGAAAAACCATTGCTAAAAAACCATATTGAAAAACTATGCCCGAGTGGTAAAATAAACTAATATGAAGATCCTCATTGCCTTCTATTCCAAGACCAACGGCACGGCTAAAATCGCCGGCGTTCTAAGAACTGAGCTTTCGATCAGGGGCCACGATATTGATATCGAAAGAGTTGTTCCCGTTAAAGAACATAGTTTTTGGGGCTGGTGGAATCTCCGTTTCATCAAAGGCGAGTGCGATATCCAGCCGATAAAAATAAAAGATGTTTCTGGCTACGATGCTATTCTGATCGGCAGCCCCAACTGGACCCGGCTTTCTTTGCCCATGGCGCGATACCTTAAAACAATCAGCGGCCTGAAATATAAAAATCTCGGTTTATTTTCCGCCACCGCCGCGCCGCCGGCAATAGAATGGTATTTTCTTTCCGGTTATTTGCTCGACCTGACTTTTTCCCGGATTATCGAGCCGCGGGAAGGCCGCATGCGCAGCATGCTTTTCCTTTCCAGTGTTTTCAAAAAATGGTCGTGCGACAGCGAGTACGGCAGAAAATTAATCTCTGAATTTTGCAACGACATTGAATCGCCTTTGCATTCTTTCAAAAGCTATTTGCTTTTCAAAAAGGAGCTGGACAACATCCGCCTTTTGGTGGTGATTTTCACCTCTTTGGTCATTGTCTCCACCATCTCCCGGTTGGCATTTCTTATCGCCGGCGATACGCTCGTCAACGCCAATCAATATTTCTCTTTCGTTATTATCTTCCTGCTAACTTTTATCGTCCTCACCGTATTAAGAAAGTCGAAATCGAAAATTCATTTAAGCAAATACATCGGCATCTCCTCCTTGCTCTTGCTTTGGACTATGACGATTATGTTTTCCCCCTCGCTTTTAGGCCGAACTATTTTGTGGGGATATTTTGTCATTTTTGCCTTGACCGGTTTTTTCCGCGACCAAAGATTAAGCATTTTTAACGGCTTGACTACTTGTTTATCATATGTTTTTGTTTTCGCTTTTTCCGGAAACCGAAGCACCCTCAACCCCTTATGGGATATCGGCCTGCTCTCGTTCGCCTTCTGGATTATCAACGCCACCACCGGCGACCTCCAGAGACACTTTATGCGGCTTCTTGACGCTCAAGAAGAAGTGGAAAAAGCCAAGGCCATTCTTGAAGCTAAGGTCAATGAAAGAACCAGGGAACTAAAGGATTTCAGCGATACTCTTGATACTCAAATCAAGGAAAAAACCAAAAACCTTGAGGAAAAGATTGAAGAACTGGAAAGATTTAATAAACTCGTCATTGGCCGGGAATTAAAAATGGTGGAGCTCAAGGAAGAACTGGAACAACTAAAACAAGAGTCAGCAATCAAAAAACCGCTCAAAAAAGTTTAGGATTTTTACTTAGCCCCGAGCATTCCTCGCGCTGCAATAATGCCAGTGGCAGCCGCGCCAACAATATTGCCAGAAACGCCAGCGCCATCACCGGCCACAAACAAATCCTTTAATTCGGTTTCCAAATACTTATTAGTTTTAATTCTTGAACCCCTTAATTTTATTTCTGGCGCGTATAAAAGATTAGAGCCAGCGTTGATCCCTGGCAAAACCCCATTCAAAATGTCCAGCGCCTCTAAAATATTCCTTACCAACCGATAGGGCAAAGCCATGGAAATATCGCCTGGAGCACACGAATCTAAATCCAAACTCGGAATTAACAAACTTTTGGCGATTCTTTCCGGCGTGCTTCTTCTCCCCGCCCTTAAATCGGTTAAACGCTGAATTATTGGTTTTCCTCCTCCCAAAGTCGTTGCCAGTTTGGCGATCGAAATCGCGTAATCAGTGGTATTCTCCACTGGTTTAATTAACCTTATCTCCTGGACTAAAGCAAAATTACTATTTTTTGATTGGTGATCTGAATTTGAGTGTCCGTTAACGCAAATATAGTCGCCGTAATCCTCAATTGCCACATAACCATTCGGGCAAGGGCAATAAGTCCTCATCGTGTCGTCAAAGGTTGGGGTTTGAACCGAATATATCCCTTCGTACATAATCCGCGAATGCTCTACCGTCACGCTGGCAGGAAATTCGTATCTTACCCCTACCTCTACCATCTGATACTCGTAACGGATCCCTAATTCTCTGGCCATATTCTGCAACCATTTGGCGCCGATCCTTCCCGGCGCCACTAAAACATTTTTTGCCCCAAACCCGCCCCTATTCGTTTCCAAATTATAACCGCCGTTCTTTTTAGTTATTTTCTTAACTTCGGTTTCAGATAAGATTTTAACCCCGCCCTTATTTAGTACCTTAACTAAATTACCAATTACTTTCGGTAATAAATTGCTGCCCACATGACGGATTTTCCGCGGATATAACTTCACGTTGCATTTTTGGCAATCGCTGATTAACCTTTCTACTTCATCTACATTAGTCGGCGTTGCCGGCGAATCCACTCCAAAACGTAAAAAATCTTGTTCAATCCCGTCAAACAATTTAATTGCTTCGGCTTTGCTGACAAAATCAAGTATTTTTTCCTGACTTAAACTTAAATTGAAATGCAGTTTGCCGTCACTGAAAGCGCCGCTTCCTCCCACTCCGCACATTGTTTCATTGGGTCGTCTTTTGTTTATAGTCTTTCCTTTTTCCAATATCAAAACATTTTTAATCCCTTTTTTGACAAATTCCAATCCGGCAAATAATCCTGCTGGGCCGGCACCGATAATTAAATAGTCGTATTTTTTCATTTTTCCAAAAAATTACTTTTGCAAAAACATCTCTATCATACCAAAAATCATTCGTCTTTCATAGTAAAATGAAAAGAAGGAAGTCCGACTTCCTTCAATTTGTCTTAGAACTTAGATCGTATCGATATGTTTTTACCGGAATGCCCTTCTGGCGCGCCTTTTCAATCGTGTCTGCTGTTCCTAATCCTTCGCCCGGCTTGGTTTTAATTACAAAAGCAATTAATTCATCTGCCGCTTCAATAATTCGAGAAATTCTTTCAAAATACATTTTCTTTTTTGTTTCTTCGGTAAAGTTAGTGTCAAAGTTTTCTATAAGCGCTTTTGGGTTTTTGTTCTTTAATTCTTCTAATTGCTTAACCAGCGCTTCTGCTTGCTCGACTGTAATATCGCCTATTCGAGCATGTTTGCGATAATGCTCGCTGTATTTTTCCAACGTTGTAGGAAGAAAAATCTTGATTCTTTGCGCTTCGGAATCGCATCTCAACGCTTCGTCCAGCGCGATAAAATCAACATTAAGCGCGCCGCCGGAAACAATACCGTCGCCCCGTTCCATAATTTCTTTTATGTCCTGGCGAATCTCATTTTCAATTTCTTGGTTGATTTTATGCCAACTACCGGCAATCGCGATCCACTTCATAGAAATTACTGGTTAATTGTCATTAACTCTACCTCGAAAATCAGAGTTGAATTAACGGGAATCACGCCACCGACTGCATTTGAACCATAAGCCAACTCCGGCGGAATGGTTAATTTCCTTTTTTCGCCTAATTTCATTCCCAAAATCCCTAAATCCCAACCCTTAATTACCTGCCCTACCCCTAATTTAAAACTAAAAGGCGTGCCCCGATCCACGCTCGAATCAAACTTGATTCCGTTCTCTAGGGTGCCGGTATAATGAGCGGAAACCGTGTCGCCATTTTTTGCCTCTGCTCCACTCCCCTCTTTTAAAATTTCTATTTTCATACCTTGTATTTTAAATGTTTTATTACCCTCTTTTTTATTATCCCGTAAAATGAGAAATCCCGCAAAAACAATAGCAATAATAACTAAAACAATTATATAAGTTTTTTTCATGGTTTAAAAATTATTTTATCAGCATCACCTCTAATAAAGCCATTATGGAGCCGAGGAATAGAAAAATCAAAAGCCAGGCCCACCACTTAATTTTCATAGTTATAATCTCTCTTATTTTCATGAAATTTCGATGATTTTCCGGGGCGAAGCGCGCCCCGAAATGATTTTTACCTTGGCCAGCGAAACGCCGAAATACTCCGACGTTATCTTACAAACCGCTTCATTCGCTCTCCCCTCAACCGGCGGCTCTTTCACCCAAACCCCAAACCGATTATCCCCTATTTTCTCAATCTTATTCTCTTTCGCCCTTGTCTTTACCTTAACAAAAATCCTCATTTTTTTCACTTTTCTAAATAACGCAATAATTTGGGCCAATTACTTTTTTTGCGATCGCCCCAAAAATCCAAGTATTCTTTGTCGGACAATTCCGATAACGGTTTTGAAAAACCATCCGGTATAAATAACGTATCCAGCCAACCATAATGTTTTCTATATTCATTTTTACCGATCTTGCGGGTAAATTTCCCCTTAAACTCATTGGTAAAAGTGACTGGTTTTTTGCCGGGCTCGCAATAAGCAAGACAACTTCGCCACATCATGCTTTTATTTTTCTTGTTTCTCATAATGAGGAACAAATCCTTGGCGGCAAGCCAGCGGTTGGTATATTTTGCAAAAGGCCCAGGAAATCCATTGAGCGCTTCGATGTAGCACCCGCCATCAGAAACTGCGACTGGCTTTTTAAGAACACTACTGGCCCATTGGGCAGAATAAGCAGCCACCTTTTCAACCGAATCACTTTGGATTTCCGGCGTCTCCATCCTTTTCTGCACAATCTTAAAACCGCTGTCTTTTAATATATTTTTCGCTATTTGAAATTTATAGGAATTACCGGTAACGTAAAAAATAGTTTTCATGATTATGGACTAAATCCTCCAATAATGGTTTTCTTGCTATTGATTGCTACAAAAGTTTTTTAAACACTTTTTGATAAGCATCTCGATATTCACGATAGATTTTTCTTGTTCCAAAATATGGCTTTAGCCACTTCATGACAAAATTATGCTTCCAATAAACCGCTTGGATTTCTTCCTTCTCTTTGATAAAGGGCACATAGAGCACATTCTCGCCCACATCAATTAATTTTAAAAGCATGGCTGCCTTACCTGCTTTTTCTATCTTTTTCATCAAAATTAACCATCTTTTTTTATAGTCCTTTTCTTTAACTTGCGTCACTGCTGAAACCAATATAGCGACCCTATCGCCAAAAACATCTTTAATCTGCCTAAGAGTACAATTGGTATCTTCAACTAAATCGTGTAATAGCCCGGCAATCACCACTTCCTTTGGTTGCCCCATCTCAAAAAGTTTAAAACCAACCCTTAAAGAATGTAAAATTACCGGCTTTTCATTCCGACATTTTTTCTTTACGCAATCAACTAACATTATTATCGCCCTCTCCATCTCTTTATCTATCTCTCTTTGCCTAATCTTCATATGATTTCAATTATTTTTTGCTTGCTGCCAACGCCGGCAATGATTTTTATTCTCGCTTGGGCCACCTCAAAGTATTCCGCCAGCATCTTACGAACCGCCTCGTTTGCCCGACCCTCAATCGGCAATTCCTTTACCCAAACACTAAACTGATTATCCCCTATTTTTTCAATCTTGTCCTCTTTTGCTTTCGTCTTCACTTTAACAAATATTTTCATACGATCATAAAAAATATCTATTTCCCCCGTTTATTATCTTAACATATGTTAACCACAGTTCTAATAGTTAACATAAATTTTCATGTATCCTGTGCTTAGCTTAGCTAAGCACAAGCTAAGCACAAGAATAAACGTGCGAATTATAACCTAATCTCTTTTTCCAGCCAGGGAAAATGCTCGTTCTGCCGCCGCCACCACAAGTCCTCCCAGATATAATGAACCGCCAACTGCTTGAATTTACCAAACCGCTCAAAATACTTGAGGATTTTTTCCACTGGCACTGGATTTTCCGGATCGCGATTAAAGAATAACTTGGAATATATTTTCTGCTCCCACGGCGAGACATGATTGAAAAAATCCCAGTGATGAAAAACATCAAACAAAAGATACCAAACCGTGGCCGGCCCCACCCCGTATAATTTCAACAATTCCGCCATCTGCGTTTCTCTATCTTTCAACCTTAATTCCGTTTCATTGATCAGGCCTTTTCTGAATTGCTCGTCTATTTTCTTAATTGATTTTGCCCGATAACCGACTTTCAGTTTCCGCAAATCATCTTCGGAAACATTTACCAAGCCGCCCGGACTCCAAAAACACCAAAGTTTCTTGCCATCAAATTCAATTAGTTTGCCGTAGTTTTCCAATAAGGCCTTGAACATTTGCACCGAACGCTTCACCGTCGCGTTCTGCAACACCATGGCAATGATCAAATACTCATATAAACAGCTCGGATGGCCCGGCCGCATCCCTCGCCACCTTTTAATCACTGGGCTCAAAAGCTTGTCTTTGCGAAAAGTTTTATAGAAATCGGTTAAATCCAAATTAAGATTATATAAATATTTTATCTCCGCAACCAGCGATTCAATGAAATCGTCCGTTAACCTGCCCTCAGCATATATTTTAATCTCAATCAGCGGTTTCTCAACTGTCCCCTTATTTGAAAACCTAATCCCAAGAGATATGGCCTTGCCCGCCGAAGCTTTGGCGTAGGAGGGCCAATTCCAGGCCTGCCAGCGCGTTCCCGGCTGCCAAAAATTATCGCCGGAAGTAAAATGATCCGGCTTATGGAAGGTCGGATCAAAACTAAAAGGAGAAGTCGGCGCAACCTCCATAATTTTCCGCAACTTTAATTTAATCGACCTCATTTTTTTGCCTTTTCCGGCCACGGATAAGGCATTAAGGTTGATATGGGGATCTGCTTAATTTTACCCTCTTCTTCAATAATAATTATCGTATCGATTCCCGAGCGCAAACCGCTTTCATAGATGAGCTGTTTGCAAATATGGCAATTCGGCCCGGTCATCGCGACTATTTCCGTTTCTCCATGATTAGCGGCGTGGGCTAAAGCGACTGCCTCTGAATGCATTGTTAAGGTCTCGGTATCAGACTGATAAGAAGCGCCGGTATAGATATTTCCCTTTTTGGTCATTAAGGCGACGGCGTAGCCATCATTGGCCTTGGGATAAGTAAAAGTCATGGCCTCTTTTGCCGTCATTAAAAGTTTCCGGCACTCGTCCTCGGAAAACTCATAAACCTTTTTATTGTTGAATTCTTTTTCCGTCATATTTTAAAAAGATTAAAAATAAGTTTTGCTCGTTCATGCAATAATATTATATCAAAAAATAATCTTTCTGGCGATTTAAACCATTCGGCAACCGACCAAAAACAAAACTCGGCGCGTTTGACACGCACCGAGCTTCAAATTTCACGCTAACCTCCTTATGCTTTCATTTCCGCGTACCGCTGGATCATATTGATTATAATCAGCGGCACTTTCTCGAGCTCCTCAACGACCAGGAACTCCTTGGGACCGTGTAAATTCCTGGCTCCTGCCCCTATATTGGGAGCCGGCAGATCTGGATAGATCATATTCAGGGCGGCGCCGTCCGTTCCTCCACGGACATCAGCCAACCTCGGCTCAAAACCGCAAACGCGATGGGCCTCAATCGCCGGCCGAACCAAATCCATGTGCTTCTCAATGGTCGGACGGGTATTGATGCAACTTAGCGCGTCCTGAACAACAACTGTGCAGCCATACTGCTGGGAGCAGTGTTCGGCGAGTACTTTGACTATTCGCGCCATCCGGTCTAGCTCTACCACGTCAAAAGATCGGGGTACGCAAGTGACCGATGCCAGGATCGCGTCACCTTCCATCTTCACGATGTAATAGAACGGCCGTTGCTCACTCGAATCCATTGGCGTCGGATACGCCAAAGCCAATTTCGTTACAAAAGTGGCGGCGGCGTAATGGGCCGGCATGATTCGGTCGCCTTGAAGGCCAGGATGTGCCGTCTCACCCCTGAACTTGATTACGATCATGTGACTGGCGAGACAACCAACATCAATCAATCCCACCTGCTCGCCGTCTACGGTCCAGAATATATTCCAGGACTTGACCGTGTCTACGGGAACGGCTTCAAAGTCCAGGCTGCCGGTTTCCTCATCTGTGCAAAACCAGAACGTGAGGGGTCCATGTTCGATGCCGCCGACCAGAAGCGATCGAATAACCATGACGAGAGCGGCAACGCCAGCCTTGTCATCAGCAGCGAGAAGCGTATCGCCACTGGCAGTAACGATCATCTTGCCCTCTAGTCCAGCAAGGTCGTCCGCCGAAATTACTACTCCTTCTCTAGGGAGAATAATGTCCCCGCCAGCGCAACGATGAATAATTGGGACGGCTTGGCCGGAAAAACCGTAGTGACTGTCAAGATGAACCGCGTAAACAACATGCGGAACTCCTTGTGAACCTGGTGTAGGCGGGAAACTAACCAGGAACGAACCATCTCGAAGGGAAATGAGTCGGTCAGGTCTCAAACCCGCTTCAAGAAGTTGGCGCTGGATTAACTCACCAAGAATTTTCTGCCCGGGCGAGCTTGGATGCTCACTGCTTCCCATAACAGATCTGGTGTCAATCCGAGCGTATTGTAAAAAAAGCTTTAAAATTTGACTTCTTGATGCCATTTGGCACCTCCTTTTCTAGCTCATTTGAGCTACTTCAAGTCCAACAAAAAAAAGCTATCTAGTCAATAGCTGAAAAAATTAACGCCATCGCAAGGCCTTAAATTAATTATTTCTTTCCTCTTTTGGCGCGGCGGCCCTTCCTGCGACTGGCCTGTCCCCAACTCCGCATCTTTTTAACATTATTTTTCGGTGGGTTCTTCTGCATGTATTTAAAATTTAATTTGTAAAAGGGTTTTTCATCTCGAAGACCAATTTGGGAATTTTGTTATCAATAATATCCTTGGAAACCCCGTATTTCCTGGCGTAAAGAGTATCTACGGCACAAAACAATGCTTTTTTATAATCAAAACCAAGTTTCTCGCTAACGCTAATCACCTCCTTTTCCGACTTCCCCTCAACTTCTACGAAAGGATCTAGGAAAGGCCATTCATCAATAGTAATTTCTGTTTCTCCCATCTTCCACAACTCTCTTTTGCTCTCTTGATACCCTTTTTCAAAACAACCAATTGAAATCAAAAGCTCGCTCGCTTTATCAAAATTGTCCACTGCTACGATAACTTCTTTCTGGTTCTCGATTTTCTCGCCGTCAACAATCTTCAGAGTCATGGTAACACGGTTGCCCTCATCTCTCACCCTTAACCAAGCGCCGGCAATTTCATTCCCCTTGGGTAAATTAAAAACGGTTCTTTTCTGCATAAACTCCGGCCGGATCAAAACCGCTCCTGTTTCCCGGAGCTTCCCCCTAATTTCTTCTTTATCTATATTCTCGAATGTCGCTTCGTATTCAATCTCCATACACTTAATCGATTTTCTTGTAATTATATTTATCTAAAAACGGCTTAATGTCAGCGTACTCCTTCCCCGCCAAAATGCCGCCGGCAGCAAACCTTTCCTGAGTCATATCAGCCAAACAAAAATCAGGCATCTGAAACTTATTCTTTTCTTCACTTGAAGTAAACTCAAAGTCCACCAAAACCAAACCTTTTAGACCATCTTGAAAAACATCGATCTCGGCTACCTGATTTTCGAAATTGTAATAATAGCGGTTCTTTCTGAATCTCTTGCCGCTAATTGACGTCAGGGCATCGTATTCTTCTTGATTTAATTTAATTGTTTCTTCTTTTTGTTCCGACGAATCATTCCCTTTTATCGGCGATTTTTTTGTCATCTCCATTATCTCTCCTACTTTTCTAATTCTCAAACACGGGTGATCCACGGTCGCTGGAATGTAAATATCCAAAATCTCCTTAGAGTTTGCTTTCTCTAATCCCGGTGGCAAAAACTTTGCCAGAAACGTTCGCTCTAATTCAATCTCCATATTACTTTTCTCCTCTTTTGGCGCGGCGGCCTTCCCTGCGGGTGGCTTGGCCCCAGCTTCGCATTTTTTTAATATTGTTTTTTGGTTGAGATTTTTTCATATATTCCATTCTACCAAGGAATCACGAATAAATCACGGAACTCTCATCTAATCACGATACAAATAAAAACAACCCCTTAACAGAATGCTATGAGGTTGTCTTTAAAGTTCGTTTCTAGACATTCGGGGTTTCTTCTTGCGCCGGGGTTTCAGCCGGAGTTGCAGGTGTTTCGACGGGCGCTTCAGCCGGAGTTTCGACCGGAGTTGCCGGAGTTTCGGGTGTTTCCGGAACTTTTTGCTCTCCGTTTTGCATGTTCTCAAAAGTCATAATATTGTAAGCTGCAAAACTAGAATCCTGCAGCGTTTATTAACTTCTTGGATTAGCGACCTTTATTTTTTCTATATCATTTTTCAAAAATAAAGCTGGTGTGCCTGCTCTCAAAACAAAAAACGCGTTGTAACGACGTTTTGTTTTTGAGCGCTTACATATTTAGACATTATTATATTTTTTCCTCCTTGTCAAGTAAAGTCAGTTTTAATTTTGGCGATACGAAAAATAAGAAATAAAACTTTATAAAGTAGCTAAGAGACTATGATTATTACTAGTTTAATTTTGTTCTTAAGCTTCGGTGCAAAACTGAAAAGAATTACAAACTTTTCACCCATCGTTCGATTATCTGTTTAATTTCCTCCAAGTGTTGTTTTTCTCGAAAAGTGTGTTCAGACCCCTTAATAACATGGATTTCTTTTTTCCCAGGCAGCTTTTCGTAAAGCATATATTGGTGTTCTGGCGGAGTGGCTTCATCTTTTTCTCCGACTATCAACAAAACAGGCATAGTAAGTTTATAAGCTTCTGGTAATAAATCATATTTCAAGCGATCCTCCATGTGAGACCATTTAAGCCGTTTTACGAGGCTCGGTCTCGCTTCGCTTTTTTCTATGCGCCAGCCGGTTCGTTTCCACTCTTCTGCAATGTTTTTGTGCTTTTCTGTTTCCATGCTTAATGCTCCGGATATCACCGTAGAAGTTGGCGCCAAGGCTTTCACTTTTTCTGGATATTTTTCAGCATAGAGCGCGATACAAATTGCTCCAAGACTATGTCCAATCAGACAAAATGGTTCTTGATACCATGGTTGTGATTTCGCCCAGTTAATAACATCTTCTAAATCTTCGTAATAGTTCGTTACTGTCGCATCTGCATAATTTCCATCACTTTCGCCAAAGGTATTCGTAGTGTCAAAACGTACCGCAACATAACCATTATCCAAAAATGTTTTTGCATATGTCTCAATATGAGGTTGTTCTTTAAACCCACTTAGGCCGTGCATGACAAAAACCAGTCCCCTTTCGTGCTTGGGTTTCTCGACCAAAACAGCTATTTTCTGGCTTTTTCGGTTCTTGATAAAAGTTTTTTCTTGCATCGGTTCGATGTCCTAGACGGGTATGGGTTTAAGGATATTTAAGACTCGTCGAGAAATCAGCTTCAAATTATGATCTATAGTCTGCCACGATATTTATCCTGAGTTTATCGAAGAACTGTATTGGTTGTTTTATTAATTAAAGCTAGTTTCTTTTCGCGGCGCCAGCCTTTAATCTCGGCCTCGCGCCTGCGCGCTTCTTTCAATGTTTTAAATTCTTCCGAATATTTTAAAACAACCGGCCTGCGAATTTTTGTATAATGAGCGCCCCATTTTGATTCGTTGTGTTGCCTTAATCTTTTTTCCAGATTATTCGTACAACCGACATAGAAAGACTTATCTACGCATTCGATTATGTAAGTGTAATACGACATATCACTTCGTCGCTTTGCTCCTCAGTGCCTTCTTCTTTTTTGTTTATATTCGGGCCGAAGGCCCTGATGAGCACAAAGTGCGAAGAAGGGCTGCGGGGATTGGACAATATTAGAACTTGGTTTTTGGATAATTTCCCTGCTTTAGAGTCAAATTTACAACCTTTTAGCTCAAGCCTTCCAATACCGACTTAAGCTTATTCAATACCTCAATAGTAAACGGCTCTTCTAATTCTCCTTGGTTAACCCGTTCGCAGTATTCAACTTCAGTGACATTGTCGCCAATGGGCATAAAAGTATATTTGACGCTATAGCCCCTATCACTTGAGGTAAGAATAAAAAGTTTATTTTCTTCATAAGCGGTAACAATATACTCTGACTATTTACCACTCTGATTTTGATTTCTGTAAATAGTCCCTATCTTTATTGGTTTTTCATTCACCTCCTCTTTAATTATAAAGCTAATCCAAGAAGGCGTATTCTCCGGATTTAGAGTGAATGCAAAAACTTCGTGGACTGGTTTATTTATTTGTATAATCAATTTATTATCTTTCATGGTTTTATACTATCAAAAAACCACCTCAATAAAAAGGTGGTTTTGACGGTCTCTACGCCCCATGGCACTTCTTATATTTCTTCCCAGAGCCACAGGGACATTTATTGTTTCTTCCAACTCTTGAGATAAGCATAGATGGAATAGTGGTTGGCTCTGGATACTCGAGAACACATTGGTTTCAAGCTCGGATTTACGAGAATGGCTAACTTTAATTGTAATTCTTTTGCCTTACACTCATCTTTCTCGGTCCAAATCCGTGCATCAAGATAACAAGCGTCTTCTGATCCTCCCCTTCTCTCCATACGGCCTGACTCTGTTGCTACGCCGACAATGTCGGTCGCATTTGGGTATTTTAATTTTGAAACGCGACAGCATGCCTCTAAAAAATTCATCCGGACACGTCGGTTTTCTTCATATGAACAATCTTGTCGAAGTGGAAAAACGAGAAAGACAAAATATGGCTCACCGCTCCTCCATGGTGGCACGATACGAATCTTTCTCTGATTTACTAGTGTAGTTCTTAATATCTCCAGAAAACTTTCGGCAAGCAGTCTTCGTACAAAACGGGGTTGAGCAGCTAAAAATCTTGCAACTTTTTCCGATGAACCAAAGGATGGTGGCCAAACGTATTCTTGTGTTCCCGTTAACGCATGTTTGTTGAATTGCTCGATTAATTCATCCCAGAAATAACTTTTCCGATCGGCCACAACCTGAGCTAGACGTTGAGGGCTTTTCTGAAACTCTTCCCATTGGCCTTCTAGGATTGCCAAGTGTTCGTAATTCTCTGGGAATACAAAATCATGCTCTTGATTTGAATTAATCTTTTTTAAATAAAAAGCGAGTAATTCTTCCTCACCGGCCGCAAAGATATCTTTTTTTGATCGCAAAAGAGCTTCTTTTTTTTCGAGGTAAGACGTAAAATCGTCGATAGTGTCACGCGTATCCATTAGAATATTTAATGCAGTATCATCAAATACGTGAACAAAGTTTTTCGACGGATCAAGGTCCCCTATTGTGAATGGTTCTGAATGTTGCAAAAATCCTTTGATATCATTACGAATCATTAAACTACCGCTACCGCCAAATAGTTTCTTGCAATAAGATGAAATCTGGTGCGCCACTACAACAAGATGGAATTTTGCCTCTTTGACATCGGGCAAAAGATAAGGAAATCTTTTTTCACATTTCGGGTCAAGAAAAATATTTTCAGGAAATCGTCTTATCCATCGCTCCGCACCCCATACATCATTTGCTGCTTCTTTTATAGTTCGCCTGAACCATCTGTCCCAATCTACTTTAACATCTTTAGTAATCTTGAACTGGCAATTTTTATCAGAGAAAATAATTATATGGTTACCAAAAACAACAAGCAGATCACACAGTTCCTTTCCCGGTTTACGATAAACATTTGTATATCCCCAAAGAGACAAAAATGTCTTTTCACAAAGTTTCACTAAATACTTCTCCGCTTTACTCAACCCAATACTCTTTATAATCGCCTCATAGCCCTGCATAAATCCTTTTATTAATTAGGAATAATTTATTTTGATTTTCAATTGAGTCACCGAATTTTTATCTTTCTTAGTTTGATACTCCCCTTCCGGAGAAATGAATATTTAAAAAACATTTCCGACAGACAACCTTTAAATTTTTAAAATCATTATCTTTCTTATCACCCAGATGGAAAACAAATAGATCTTTTTTATACTTCAATTGATCATCTTCTCTAGATAGACCACAAACAGAACAGCGGTAATTGTTTAATTGAATTGTTTTTTCTCTATATCTATAAGTAATCTATAAGTAGATCCATTTTTATTTTACTGAGATTTACTTTATGTGTCTCGGTCTCCCTCGATACTGTGCTGACTATGGCTGCGAGGCTTGGATTCCCCGAAGTACAAATGCTTCGCATTTGACTACGGGGCAGGCGAACCAAGATTTTGCTGCCGGGGAACGATTCGAACGTTCATACACAGCTCCAGAGGCTGCGGTCCTGCCGTTAGACGACCCGGCAATTTAATTAAATCCTGTTCTTCAAAAATCTTCTCCCAAATCCTGTTTTAAAATATTTCTCCCTCTTAATACTCTTTTTCTCGTCTAAACAAGCTTCATAGTATACTAATTCTAACGGCCTCCTAAATTTAGTAGACTCCACTTTCCCGTCATTATGGAAAGCCACTCTATTCTTTAAGTCTTTTGTCCATCCTACATATAGCTTCTCATCTTTTAAACTATGTAGAACATATGTATAAAACATAATCACCCCGCCCGCCATCGCAAGACTGAGCTTGCTCAGGCGTTGCGGGCGGGTTATTTCTCTAAATACTTTCCCACTGCCGCCAAGCTGGATATTGCCCCTAAGCCCGCGCCGACCAACAGTTGCAATCCCAAAAATGCCAGCAGATTGCCTGTAAAGTATCTAAACATTTCAAACCCAGCCGTCAAGTTGAAAATCTTAGCTGACAAAAAATAAGTTATCGGCAAAAACAAGATAAAACTCGCCAGCCCGGCCACCAACCCGCTAATGATACCCTGCGCCAGAAACGGCCCTCGGATAAACCACTTGGAAGCGCCAACCAATTGCATAATATTAATTTCTTCACCTGAATTATGGACTGCCAACCGAGTCGCCACAAAACTGATTGAAAAAGCAATCAACAATATCAAAACCGCAACTAAAATCCCCAATAGCTGCAAATCCCTGACGCCGCTGTAAAACTTTTCAATTACCGGCCTCCTTTCGTAATAATCAACCTTATCAACCAATTCCTCAAAACGGCTGTCTTTGAGAAACTCTTCCACGGCGTCATAATCCGCAATGCTGTCGGTTCTGATGTTTAAGGATGCCAAAAATGGATTGTCGCCCAATTCTTCCAGGGCCTGATTGACCAAGTCGTCATATTTGTGCTTTTCCATAAAATCCGCCAGGGCCTGCTCTTTGGAAACATAATTAATTGATTTCACTCCCGGCAAAGCCAAAATCAATTCTTTGGTCTGTAAAATTTCCGGCTCGATCAAGCCCTCTTTGAAATAGACCGAAATATCAAATTTATTTTGCAATGATTCCAGCAGAAAATCCGCCATGCCTCGAAAAAGAAAAAGCGAGGTCAGTATAAAAATCGTGGCGATCATGGCAAAAACCACCATCCAGGAAAGCCATTTATTCCTCTTGAAATTAACCCACCCCGTTTTAAATATTTTACCAATAGATTTAAACATGTTTTTAGATAATGTATTTCCCTTTATTATGATCCCCGATGAGTTTCCCTCTATCCAAGCTGATTACCCTCTTTTCCAAATGATTAATAATGTCCTGGTCATGAGTGGCTAAAATTACGGTCGTGCCCATCTCATTGATTTTTAACAACACCTTAATCACGTCCCAAGTATTGTAAGGATCAAGATTGCCGGTCGGCTCGTCAGCGATTAAAAGTTTGGGCCGATGAACCATGGCCCGAGCAATGGCGGTCCGCTGCTGTTCGCCGCCGGATAATTCCGTTGGAAAATGACTGGCGCGGTTTTCCAGGCCCACAATTCTCAAAACTTGCGGCACATCCCGTTTGATTTGCTCATCCGACGCACCTAAGACCTCTAAAGCATAAGCGACGTTTTCAAAAACGGTTTTCTGGGAAAGCAATTTGTAATCCTGGAAAACCACGCCGATTTTCTGTCGCATGACGCACAAGTCCTTATTATTAACTCCGCCCACTTCGCCATTGTCAAAAAAAATCTTGCCCTTTTCCGGCTTTATTTCGCCGATAATCAGTCGCACAATCGTGGTTTTGCCCGCGCCCGACCGGCCGGCCAAAGCGACAAATTCCCCTTCTTTAATTTCAAAAGAAACCTCATTCAAAGCAATGGTTTCACAAGAATTCAAATGATTCGGAGGAAAAATTTTGCTAATTTCTTTGAAAACAATCATGCTTCATGTTTTAAGTTTCATGTTTCATAAATTTAATTTCTGCTTCTATGAATTCCTCCAACTCCCCGTCCAGCACTTTATCCGGATTACTGCTCTCTACTTCTGTCCTCAAGTCCTTAACCATCTTATACGGGTGCAAAACATAACTTCTGATCTGATTGCCCCAGCTGGCAGAGACCCGGTCTCCTCTGACTTTTTGAACTTCGTCCTCGTGTTTTTTTTCTTCCAATAGGGTTAATTTCGATGCCAGTATGGCCATGGCTTTCTTTTTGTTATCGCCTTGCAAACGCTCTACCTGACAAGCAACGACAATGCCGGTGGGCAAATGAGTCAAACGAACCGCGCTTTCTCTTTTATTGACATTCTGGCCGCCCGGACCGGAAGAGCGGAAAAAATCAACTTTAATTTCTTCTGGCCTAATTGAAATTGCTTTTTCGTCCTCAATTTCCGGCATCACTTCTATTTTAGCAAACGAGGTGTGGCGTAACTGCTGGCTGGAAAACGGCGACAAACGCACTAAGCGATGCACTCCGGCTTCGCCTCGCAGCAAGCCATAAGCATTTCTGCCATGAATTTCCAGCGTCGCTGACTTGGTGCCAATTCTGCCTTCCGGACCGCCTGCTTCGCCAAATGACTGTTCTAAAATTTGCCCTGTCCAGCCCTGCCTTTCGCTATATCGCTGATACATGCGCAAAAGCATAGTGGTCCAGTCCTGGCTGTCTTGGCCGCCCGCGCCAGCGAAAATTTCCAGCAAAGCATTGCCTTTGTCATATTTGCCCGCCAAGAACATTTTCTGTTCCTGGATACCGATTTCTTTTTCGATTCGGTCTAATTTCTCCTTAATTTCTCCGGCCAATGATTCATCGTTGCCAAAGAGGTCAATGGATTCTTCCGCCTCCTGAATTTCCTTTTCCAAATCTCTGATGCCGCTCACCTCATCTTTCAAAAAAGAAATCTCCCGTAAGGTCTCGCTCGCGGTTTTGTTATCATCCCAAAACCCGGGCCGGCTGGAAATCTCTGCTAAGATAGCGATCTTTTTTTCTTTGGCCTCAACCTCAAAGACAGTCCGCCAGCTGGCGGGTTTTAATTTTTAACTCTCCGATTCTTTCTTTAAAAGGATTCATTTCAAACTAATTCTACCAATATTTCAACCAAAAGAAAACAGCGTCGCCTCAAAGACGACATCGTTTTGATTAAGCCGACCCAGGGAATCGAACCCCGCATGAATCTTTCCACTCCCGAAGCTTACAGCTTCGCGTCGTGGTGGCGATCATGCGGGGCAAGCCCACGACCTGCGGTTTACCTGCCCGCCATTTGCCTGAGCCAAGGGTGGGATTTGAACCCACGACCTACTGTTTACGAAACAGTTGCTCTGGCCAGCTGAGCTACCTTGGCAAATTGCGATGGCAGGCGAGCGAAACAATTACTCCACCAGTTGAGCTAGGTCGGCACACTCAATCACTCAATGACTTTATCATCTTTCTTATAGCACTTTTGCCTGTTAAAATGAAGTTGTATGGCCTATTTAAAACAAATCCGCGTTAAGGGGAAAACCATGCGCTTTCCCATTTATTGCCCGGACGCCACTCGCGCCGTGGTCCGCTCTTTGGATAGCACTGACCTTCAAGAAGCCGACATCGAAGGCTTGATTTTAAATCCTTATCATCTGGCCTCCCAGCCCGGCATTGATATTATCAAAAAATTCAAAGGGATAAAATCATACATGAACTGGCCCGGTTTTGCCATCACTGATTCAGGCGGCTGGCAATTATTATCATTGGTTTACAAAGATCAGAAGTTCGGCAAAATAAACAATAACGGCGTGATTTTTTACAAGGACTCTTTGGGTCGCAACAAAAAATATCTTTTCACCCCGGAAAAATCAATCCAAAATCAATTTGACATTGGCGCTGACATTATTATTTGTCTTGATGATTGCCCGGGCCGTCATGCCACCAAAAAGGAAATCGCCCTTAGCGTTGACCGCACCATTCTTTGGGCCAAGCGCTGCAAAACCAAATATCTCCATCAACTCCGCAAACGTACAGAGGCCCGACCTCTGTACGATCAGAAAAAACGGCCATTACTGTTGGCCGTGGTTCAGGGCGGCAATGACAGAAAACTGCGGGCAAAATGCGCTAAAGAACTGGTTAAGATTGGTTTTGACGCTTATGGCTGGGGCGGCTGGACTGCCAATAAAAAAGGCGGACTAAACATTGAAATCGGTAAATTCATTGTTTCCCAATTACCCAAAGACAAACCGAAATTTGCCTTGGGCGTGGGCTATCCCTGGGATATTATTGAAGGAACGAAAGCGGGTTACCATATTTTTGATTGTGTTTTGCCTACGCGCGACGCCCGGCATAAACGGCTTTATGTCTGGCAAAAAGATCCAAAAAAGATAAATCCTTTGAAAACGAATTCCCGCAGGCTCTTTGGCTATTTCTACCCGGACAAACAAAAATATAACGCTGATCAAAAACCAGTTGACCGCTTCTGCGACTGCCGGCTCTGTCGAAATCATTCCCGCGCCTATCTCCAGCATCTTTTCAAAATCCAAGACGCTCTTGCCTGGCGTTTAGCCACGATCCATAATTTGCGCGTCTATACTAAACTAATCGAACAATTAAGAAAAAACATTAAATAATAAACCTCCGTCATACCATTGCCATGGCTTTATTAGTACGGACCGAACTTATCAAAAAAATCGCTGCCAGTAAAAAGTATCGGCCGCTTTATCTTAAAACCATCGAAAGAGTTGTTGATAGCGTCGCCGCCAGATATCCGGAAAAACAAATTGAGAAACAAGCAAAAAATCTTTTGCACCAAATTTGGGGCGCTTACTTTCCCTTTAGGCCTGATTTCAAAAAGTTATTGGAAAAAATAGAAGAAAACGCCGGAAAAAGGACAATTCTCTCAATTCTGCAACTTCAATCCTCAATTAGAGAAAGAATTCCGATTTTAGATGGATTTTACCAGAAAATTTTTAGCATCACTGGCCAACCAAAAACCATTATTGACTGGGCTTGCGGCTTAAACCCCCTGTCTTGGCCTTGGCTAAACGAAGCCCTGCCTAAAAACTACCACTATCTTGGTTTGGATATTGATAAAGAGCAAAACGACTTTCTCAACCGCGTTTTTAAAATTGCTAAACAAAAACATTTTCAAGCCAAACTCGGTGATATTTTAATTGACGAATCACCGGCCGCCGATGTTATCTTTTTATTAAAAATCTTGCCCTTGTTAGAACACCAACAAAAAGGCGTTTCTCTTGATATTTTAAAGAGGATGCCCGCCAAGTTTTTAGTCGTTTCTTTCCCGACGGCCACCCTTGGCGGCAAAGGCAGAGGGATGATTGACTTTTATACCAATTGGTTCCACGATTTAGTTAGAAATGAACCGTGGCAGATCGAAAAAATCATCTTCCCCTCTGAACTCGTTTTTGTCATCAAAAAATGAATAACACTCCCTTAGCCGACAAAGTCAGGCCTAAAACCCTGAACCAAATTATTGGCCAAGAACACTTGATCGGGCCGAACAAACCTTTACGCCTGGTGATTGAAACCGGCCGGCTTTTTTCCATGGTTTTTTGGGGCCCGCCCGGCACGGGCAAAACTACCTTGGCGCGAATTATTGCCAGCCAAACCAAAGCCTATTTTGTTGAATACTCGGCCGTGGTCGCCAAAAAAAGTGATGTTTTGAAAGTGGTGGAAGAAGCCAAAGAACGGCTCAAACAAAACCAACAAACCGTTCTTTTCATTGACGAAATCCACCGCTTCAACAAAGCTCAGCAAGACGCTTTTTTGCCCTATGTTGAAGACGGTACCATTATTCTCATTGGTGCCACCACGGAAAATCCGAGTTTCACTGTTATCAGCCCCTTGCTTTCCCGCTGCCGCGTTTTTGTCTTAAACGACTTAAGTGAAAAAGATCTGGTAAAAATTGTGGCCACTGGCGCCAAAGAATTGAAAGTAAAATTAATGCCGGACGCCCGCGACTTTTTGGTCAGATTTGCCAATGGCGATGCCAGGCAGGCCTTGAACCTTTTAGAGGCCGGTGTTCGACTTTACCAGAACCCGACCTTAGAGAACATCAAGAATGCGCTACAAAGCAAGTTTTTAAGGTATGACCGGGCTGGCGAAGAGCACTACAACACCATTTCCGCTTTCATTAAATCGATGCGCGCCTCCAACGCCGATGCCGCCTTGTATTATTTAGCCCGCATGGTTGATACTGGCGAAGATCCGTTGTTCATTGCCCGACGCATGGTTATTTTCGCCTCCGAAGACATTGGTCTTGCCCAGCCCACCGCCCTGGTCGTGGCCAATGATGTTTTCCGCGCCTGCGAAACCATTGGCTTCCCCGAATGCCAGGAAAATCTGGCTTTTGGCGCGGTTTATCTCGCTTTAGCCAAAAAAGACCGTTCTGCCTATGATGCCTATATGATGGCTTTGGCTGACGTCAAACAATACGGCAATTTACCCATTCCTTTGAAACTCCGTAATGCCCCGACCAAACTGATGAAGGAGTTAAACTATGGCAAGGGCTACGAAAAATATGACCTCGGCAATCTTCTGCCCGACGAACTCAAAAACAAAAAATATTACAAACCATGAAAACGATCAAAAAAATAATTTCTGTCCTACAAAAAGATCCGGTGATGAAAAAACTAATCAAGGAACACACCCTCGAAGAGCTTGAACAAAAAAAGAGTTATTTTGCCGCCCTGACTTACGAGATAATCGGCCAACAGCTTTCCGGCAAAGTCGCCCGAGTTATCTATAAAAGATTTCTTGATTTATTCGGAGACAAGCTTCCTGAACCGAAACAAATTTTGAAAATCAGCGCCAAAAAATTGAGGGGCTGCGGTTGTTCTTGGGCAAAAGTCAAATATATTAAATCTCTGGCGGAATGCATAAACAACAAACAACTCGATCTAAAATCACTTTATAAGCTTTCTGACAAAGAAACGTATGAACAACTCTTGAAAGTGAAAGGTATCGGCCCCTGGACCGCAGAAATGTTTATGATTTTCACGCTTCACCGGCCGGATGTTTTTTCCGTCGGCGACCTGGGTTTGAGAACCGCTGTTTCTAAACTGTACAAAGTCAAGAAAGACGACTTCAAGAGGATAGAAAAAATCGCCGAACGCTGGAAACCTTATCGTTCTTTTGCCTGCCGCTATCTTTGGAAAAGCACAGATGAAAAATGAAATAACAAAAACGAATCTAATTTTCATAATAATTCACAGATTCCCATCCTCGCTAACGCTGCGGACGCATAATTAACGAGGAAACGACTTACAAATAGAGATATGATAAAAACCTCTTTGGTTTTTGAGAAAATCAAAAAACTGCTTGATGAAAATGGCGTTGATTACCAGTTTTTTGAGCATGAGCCGGTTTTCACTTCTGACGACGCCAGCCGCATCAGGAATACGCCGAAACATTTAGGCGCTAAAGCAATTATTTTCTCCGCTGATGGTTCCCCTATTTTGGTCGTCGTTCCCGGCGATCAACGCGTTGACACGAAAATTTTTAAAAAACTTTATAATATAAAAGATCTACGACTTTTAAGCGCAGATGAAGTCAAAGAGTTAACCGGCTTGGAAATCGGCGCCATTCCCCCCTTCGGCAGCACCATGGATTTGCCGACCTATCTTGATCAAGGAATCGCAGAAAACGAAATGATGGTTTTCAACGCCGGCGCCCACACCAAATCAATCCAGATGAAAACCAAAGATTTCCTTAATTTAGAAAAACCGATTATCAATAGTTTTTCTATTTAGTTTTCGCGAGCAGCTCGCTTTTTAACTTTCTCAAGAACTCCGTCCCGCCGATGGAAAAACCGCGGCTGTTGATTGCTTCATCAATGGTCATTTTTATCATCCCTTCCCCTTCATGAGTTTCGGCTTTCTCTAATTCCAAAGTAATCGGTGAAATAAAAACCGACTGATTTATTGACCAACCGTTATATTTACCCTCTTCAGAAACGATATAAGAAAAGTTACACCAAAAATCCAGTTTTTCCGGAACAAAGCCCAATTCTTCTTGTAATTCCCTTTTTATCGCTTGTTCAGGCGTTTCTCCCTTCTCTATCTGCCCCCCCCAAAGGCCGTACTTTTCTCCCAACTTAGAAGCGCTGCCCCGTTTTTGGACAACAATATTTCCTTCTTGATCGTAAAAAACCACAACCGCAACGTTTCTCTCCGGCATTGTTTTTACCATTTATCGTAATGGATTTTTTTACTATCGAACTCGGAATCATTATGCTCTTCCTTTTTCTCGGCTGGATACCCTATGGGCATTAAGCATAAAACCCTGACGCTCTCGGGAATTTTAAGGAGATGTTTAACATAATCCTCGCTGTTTTTGCCGTCTATTTTAATCATCTGCTGGTTCACTTGGATAAAACACGTTCCCAAGCCCTGATTTGTCGCTTCAAGATAAATATTTTCGGCGGCAATACTGCAGTTTTCAACCCAATAGAGATCTTCTTTCGAACAAAGAACGAGAATCACTGGCGCAGTTTTGGCAAAACCGGCCCGGTTGGTGGCGAGCGAAAGTTTTTCTCTAAGATTTTTGTCTTTAACGACGACGAACTCCCACGAACGGCTATGGTGAGCCGTCGGCGAAAACATGGCCGCCTTCAAGATTTCGTCCAATTTTTCCTTTTCCACTTCTTTCGGCAGATATTCTCTAATGCTCCGTCTTTTTTTAATAACTTCGGTTACCATATTTTGAGTTAACAAAAAATATTCTATTTTACGCCGCGGCGGCGAAGGCTGCGGTATTTTTCTTTGGTCTTTTGGAAAACCATTTCCAGTTCGTCTTTCACCTCATCAAGGGCGGCGCCCAAATCATAATTGGTGGAGGTGGCGCGAAAACTCTTCTTGCCCGGCATTTTGATATCGCATTCGGCATACCAAACCAAACCCTGCTGATGATGGCGCGTCACCCGGCCCACCTCAACCCAAGCGTGCGCCACTGCTGGCAAGCCCAATTTAACCAGGAAACCAAGTTTTTTCTGTAAAAACTCCTTGATTTCCGCTGTCACCTCGAAATTGGTGTATTTAATATGGATTTCCATTATCGTATTGTAGCAAATTACTGCCTTTTGGTCTTGCGGCCGGTGGCTAATTTAATCTGGGTCTCCCGCACTGCGATTCCGGGTAATTTACCCTGATTTTTCCTCAAATAATCAGCCGCTGCTTTTTTATGATGCTTTATCAAACTACGCAAAAGCCAAGAAATCGCCTTAGTGATCAGAACCTCTTTTTCACGTTTCAATAAATCAATATTTATAAACGCCAATTCCGCCAAGCGCTTGTCGCCACCGCTCCGCACCGGCTTTACTAATAAAACCAAGGAGGCGCGGCGTTTATTAATATTCTCGTCTTTAACTAAATTTCCAATCAGTTTCTGCCAGGCCGGCCATTGCCCCAATAAATCTTTTGCTTCAAAGCTCGATTGGCAAGTGGTATCCACCTCAGCCCAACCCTGAAGAAAATCGAGCCACTCCCCTATCTTTTGCGGCTTGATTTCCGTTTGAAAACGGCTGGTTTCTAACAGCATGCCGGCAATAGTTTTTTCGTCATAGGATTTGCCGCGATACAAAGAATCAAGCAAAGAAATAAATTCTTTAACCGGAACACGACGATGATTCTTCCACCAGGCGCCGACAATCTTTCGCTTTTGCGGATTATTTAAGGAATAGAGAGAATGAGTCGTGCCCAAAACCCGCGGCGGGATCGGCCGGCGCGGTTTTACTTTTTTAATTTCTTTCAAAATCTCCTGATGGTATTTGTTCATTTTATTTTAATAATGTTTTTTTTAAAAACACTGCGGATGCCGAAATGATTAAAATAATTTCTAAAACAACGTTGGCGGGCGCTTGGGTCAGATACAATCTCACGATCTCAGGAAAACTCAATAAAACACTATCGCCGACAGCCGCGGTAAAAGGATAAAGCCAATTTATCTGCGGCACATTAGTTATCGCCTGCCAGCCCAACAAATAAAACCAATGGCCGATATCGTCAAGAATCAAGTGCCCGAATAAAACTGGAAAAACCAGCCATAGAGCGGTTTTGGAGAAATGCCGGCGCAAGAGCACAAAAAACAACGCGCCCAATAATAAAGCGAAAAAAGGCGTATGGATTGGCAAATAATGATGATTAATGCCGTTAAGGCCGGTGATAAATAAATCCAAATCTAAAACATAGCCGGCAAAAATTAAAAAAATCACCTCTTTCCACGGCAATTTTCTGCCCCGCAACCGCGGCGCTTGTGAAATTAAATATGATAACCCCAAATGACCAATAAACATTAAGCGTAATCTTTGCCGGTGAATAATTCGCGGATAATATCCTCAATGGGCGGTTCTTCAATGCTCAAATCAACCACGGGTAACTGCTCCAAGGCCCGGGCAGTGACGCTGGCCACCTGTTCTCTTTTAACATTCAAAACGAGTTTAGGATATTTTAATTCTTTAACCGGAAAAATATCCGCCACGACCCTCAAATCAACTTCTTTGTTTAAAACCAAAGAAACCAATTTATGGTCAGCATATTTCTGGGTAATGTCTGCAAGCTGGCCGTCAAAGCAAAGCTTGCCTTTGTCAATAATCATCACCCGCTGGCAAAGCTCTTCAATGTCGCCCATATAATGCGAGGTTAAAATAATAGTGGCTTTGTGACGAATATTATACTCTCTGATAAAATCAAGGATTTTCTTTTGGGAGACCACGTCCAAGCCAATGGTCGGCTCGTCCAAAAACAAAACCTTGGGCGAATGGAGCAAAGCGGCAATCAATTCGCATTTCATTCTTTGCCCCAAGGAAAGTTTCCTCACCTGGACCTTCAAAACATCTTCTACGTCCAGCAATTCCACCAGTTCCGCCAATGTCTTTTTGTATTGCTCATCAGGAATCTCGTAGATCTCCTTGTTCAGATTAAAGCTTTCCATCGGCGGCAAATCCCACCAGAGCTGGTTTTTTTGACCCATCACCAAAGAAATTTGTTTTAAGAAATTGTGTTTCCTGTCCCAAGGGTCAAATCCCAAAACCCGCACCTCGCCTGAATTAGGGTATAAAAGCCCGGAAAGGCATTTTAAGGCCGTGGTTTTGCCCGCGCCATTGGGACCGATAAAACCAACCAGCTCCCCTTCCTGAATTTCAAAGGAAACGTCATTAACCGCTTCCACGTTGTAATATTTCCTTTTCACCAATGATTTGATTGAACCCCAAAACCCGGGCTCTTTTTGATGCACCCGATAAAACTTCTTCAAATTTTTAACCGAGACAATAGCCATATGAATTATTATACTCTAAGAACTGGCGGATTGGTAATGTTTTAAGGCGAAACGCCAGAATATTTCTGAAAGCAGGGTCGTGACGATAACGGCAAAAATCACCGCTGCCAGAATCAGCGGCCGGGGCCGGCCGAAAAGCACCTCAACGGCAAAAGTAGCGACCAAACCCAAAGGAATAACATAAGTGAAAAGCAGTTTCAGCCGGCCCTTAAAAATATCAACCGGGTAGCGGCCGGAATTAAGGGTGCGGTCAAAGATGTCGCCGAAATTAAAAAGATTAATCAGCCAAAAATTAGTGGTGACAATGGCAAAAAACAAATTGTAAAACACGATTAAACCCGCCAAAAAAATCAGGACAAAAACAAGCCACTCGATCATTGACGGCTGGAGCCCGGCCTGACGCAAAAACAACAGCAAAACGAAAACCATCATCACAATCCTTAAAATGCTGTCAAATTGAGTGTAACGGAAAGAAGTCATAAAGCGCGGGTTAACCGGCTTTAAAAGGACGAAATCAAACTCGCCGTGACGGACAAAACGGGAAAACGCCAGCAAACTGCCCATAAAAACGGTTTCGATAACATCATGGAAAAGCATGCCCACCACGGCTAAAATCAGCACCTCTTGCTTGTTCCAACCCGCCAAAGAATCCACTTGACCGAAAATCAAAGCGACCGATCCCAATAATATTCCCAACCAAAAAATATGAACCACGGAAAACGCCAAAACATTGAAGCGAAACTCCAATTCGCGAACCAAACAATTACGGAAAAAATGAAAGTATAATTTAAGATAGCGGAACATTCTATTTAGTAATTAGAAATTAGAATAATTAGAAATTAGTCATTAATCATTGTTATTGTCCGAACGAAGTATACGCTTTCCTGCCTTTTTCCCACATTATTCTGTATAGCAAACCAAAAAACAAAATCCAGAACAAAGAAATCGCCATGCCAAACGCGATTTCTTTTAAAGAAAGTTTGTTAAAAAAAA
>CAZKCH010000004.1:0-44734 GCA_964551525.1 uncultured Candidatus Saccharibacteria bacterium | reverse complement strand
TGAAGACGAGGAGATTATGATTGATCTCCTTGAAAGAAAATTAAAAGCGAGCGGTTATCAGGTTTTACTCGCCCATAACGGCATCGAGGGGTTGGCGATATTAGAGAAAGAAATGCCGGACTTGATTTTGATGGACTTATTAATGCCGAAAATGGATGGTTTTACCGCCATGAAAGAAATCCAAAAAGAGGAGCGTTTTAAAGCCGTGCCCATTATTATTATTTCCAATTCCGGTCAGCCCGTGGAATTAAGTCAGGCCAGGGAACTGGGCGCGCGGGATTGGCTGATTAAAACCGAGTTTGATCCCCAAGAATTATTAGTTAAGATAAGGGCTCAGCTCGGCGAAAACAATAAATAAATAATCAAGACAAACTTATGGGTCACAAAATACTTATTGTCGAAGACGACCGTTTTTTAAGAGAATTGATTTCCCGGAAACTGCAAACGGAAAATTACCAGATTTGCGAAGCGATTGACGGCGAAGAGGGAGTGAGGGCGGCCAAGGCGGAGAAACCGGACTTGGTCCTGATGGATTTAATTCTTCCCGGCATTGACGGGTTTGAGGCCCTGACGAGGATAAAGCAGGAGAAAGAAACGGCAGCCATCCCCGTTATTATTCTTTCCAACCTCGGTCAGAAAGAAGATATCGAGCGGGGCTTGAAACTGGGCGCGGCTGATTACATGATTAAGGCCCACTTCACCCCCAAGGAAGTCGTAGAAAAAATCGTTTCTATTATCGGCCAAAAAAAATGATTATTCTGCTTTACGGGCAAGACGCTTTCCGTTCCCGGCTAAAGCTTGAAGAAATTATTGAAAGCCATCAGCAGGCCCGCCCGAGCGGGCTTAATTTGTTTTTTATTGATTTTGACGAGGAGGGTTTTGAGGTTTTCCGGGACGGCCTCCAGACGCGGTCCATTTTCGCCGAGAAAAAGCTTTTTGTCCTTAAAAATGCTTTGAAGAATGAAGAAGTAGGAGAAAAGATCGCCAAGTTTTTAAAAAATCAAGACGAAATCATTGTTTTTATAGAGAACGACAAGATTAAGGTCGGTAATCGCTTATTCGCCTTTTTAAAGAAAACGGCTAAGGTTCAGGAATTCAAATTGCTTTCCGGCCGGGAAATGGTTTTATGGCTGGAAAAATGGGCGGCGCTTAAAGGCATTAAAATAGACGCTTTGGCAATCAGAAAATTAGCGGATTTTTGGGGCAGCGATCTCTGGATTATTACCCGTGAAATCGAAAAGCTTTATTTATTGAAAGCCAGTGCCGCCATTGACAGCCGTGACATTGATTTGGCTGTTGGCGCCTCAATCGAAGCGAATATTTTTAAGACCATCGAAGCGATCGCCTTGGGCAATAAGAAGTCGGCCTTAAAAATGATTTCCCATCACTTGGAAAGCGGGGAATCGCCTTTTTATCTTTTAGCCATGATTGCTTACCAGTTCAGAAATTTGATCTTAGTAAAAAATCTGGTGAATAAAAATAAGGCCTTGGAAGGAATTATTAGGGAAACGGGTTTAAGCCGATTCGTGGCGGAAAAGTGCCTGGGATTATCCCGCCGTTTTACCCTTGAGGCCCTAAAAAACATTTACTTCCGCATCTTTGAAACCGATTCAAAAATAAAAACGGGGAAAATCTCTCCCCGCCAGGGCATAGAGTTATTAGTGATTAGTATTTAGTGATTAGAATTTAGCAAGCGGCTGAAACGGGATTTTTTGCGGTTGGCGTTATTTTTTTTGATCACATTCTCTTTAGCGGCCTTATCAACGATTTTATAGAGCTGGGGAACAAGTTTTTTTACTTCCTCATTTTTTTTCTGGCCCAAAAACAGCAGGATTTGCTTTTCCAGTTTTTTGATTTTGTTTTTGTAAAGCAGGTTGTGGATCCGCGCTTTATTGTCCCGCCTTAATGATTTTTTCGCCGATTGCTTAATAGGCATATTTTTCTAATAAATATAAGATAACAGATAAAGCAATTTTTTGCAACTATGATAAGATGATATATATGAGAGAAACAATTTATCAATTTAAGAGCTTGGTTAAGAAAATCAGTCCGCGGTTTTTAATCAGCTGGTATCATTTTTTACTGGCTTTTTTAGCCGCTTTTATTTATGGTTTTCCCAGCCGGAAGCTGAAAGTCATTGGCGTTACCGGCACCAATGGTAAGTCAACGGTAGTAGAAATGACTTCCGCCATCTTTGAGGAAGCGGGCTTTAAAGTCGCTTCGCTCTCCTCAATTCGTTTTCGCTTGGCCGGTCAGGATCAGCAAAACGTTTTGCGCATGACTATGCCGGGCCGGTTTTTTGTCCAAAAGTTTTTAAAAGAAGCAACGAGACAAAAATGCCAATACGCGATAGTGGAGGTGACGTCTGAGGGCGTGAAACAGCATCGCCACCGGTTTATCAGTTTCCTCGCCGCGGTTTTTACCAATTTGACGCCGGAACACATTGAGTCGCACGGCAGTTTTGAAAAGTATCGCCAGGCAAAGGGCGAATTTTTCCGTAGCGTTAAGGAAATTCACGTCCTTAACACAGATGACGGGAATTTCTCTTATTTCAATCAATTTCCGGCTAAAAAGAAAATTAATTACTCTTTGGCGGACAAGGACATCGTAGTCGGGGCGGACGGCTCAGAGTTCACGGTCAATGGTTTAAGGTTTAGGTTAAATTTACGGGGTGAGTTTAATATTGCCAATGCTTTGGCCGCGATTGGTTTGGCGCAAACGCAAGGCATTGGTTTAGAAATTTGCCAAAAGGCCTTGGAAAAAATCAAGAGTTTGCCCGGCAGGATGGAGCTGGTAATTAAAGAGCCGTTCCGGGTTTTCGTCGACTATGCTTTTACTCCCAATGCTCTAACCAAGGTTTATCGAACACTCGCTAATTTACACGAATCCGAATTCGCGAATATTCGCGAATCAAATTCGAGATTGATTTGTGTTCTCGGTTCCTGCGGCGGCGGCCGGGATAAGTGGAAGCGGCCGGTTTTAGGCGGCATTGCCGCTCAATATTGCGATCAGATTATTCTTACCAACGAAGATCCATACGACGAAAGTTCTCGCCAAATCGTCGAGGATATTAAAAACGGAATACAAGATACAAGATACAAAATACAAAATACAAGCATAATTATTGATCGGCGGGAGGCAATCAATAAAGCATTGAGTTTGGCTCAGCCGGGAGACACAATAATTATCACAGGCAAGGGTTGTGAGCCGTCAATTTGCTTGGCACGTGGCCAGCAGATTCCCTGGGATGATCGGGAAGTAGTTAAAGAGGAGTGGCAAAAAATATGGTCTCAAAAAATGATTTAGTAAAGATTAATGAAAATCTTTGGGAAATTCCCCAGAATTTTAAGCCGGGGATGAAAGTGCCGGCGAGATTTTATGCTTCGGAAAAAACTCTGGCCGATATTTTACAGGACGAGTCGTTAAATCAGTTGGTCAGCGGCGCGGCTCTGCCAGGAATTACCGGCTATGCCCTGGCTATGCCTGATGTCCACGAGGGTTATTCGGTGCCGATTGGATTCGTCGGCGCCATTGATCCGGATCAAGGAATTATTTCTCCCTCTGCCTGCGGTTTCGATATTAATTGTGGTATGAGATTACTTGAGTCGTCTTGGACCGCAGAAAAAATCAGCCCTTTTCTGGAAAAATTTGCCGTTGAAATCCAAAAAGTAGTGCCTTCGGGTTTGGGCCGGGGCGGGCAGATAAAGCTTTCCAATACTGAAATTGACCATCTTCTTGAAGGCGGGGCAAAATATCTGGTAGAAAATGGTTTTGGCGAGAGAGATGATTTGGAGAATTGCGAGGCCAGCGGCCGGTTAGATTGGGCCAGTGCCGGCGCGGTTTCTCAACAAGCGAAAAGCCGGGGCCGCGATCAAGTGGGCACGCTCGGTTCGGGCAATCATTTTATAGAAGTGCAAAAAGTAGTGGAAATATACGACGCGTCGATCGCGAAAACATTTGGTTTATTTGCGGACCAAGTGGTGATTATGATTCATTGCGGTTCGCGCGGGCTTGGTCATCAGGTTTGCACCGATTTTTTAAAAGAGTTTGCTTCTTCGGAGTTTGCCGGCGCGCCCTTTTCTTCTTCGAAGGGGCAAAAATATTTTTCGGCCATGGCGGCTTCGGCTAATTATGCTTGGGCGAACCGGCAAATGATCAGCCATTTTGTCAGAAAGGCGTGGCAAGGCGTTTTAGGAAACGCGGCGGGAGAATTAAAATCGCTTTACGATGTCGCTCACAATATCATCAAAAAAGAAAAACACCAATTAAACGGCCAAGAAAAAGAACTAATTATCCATCGCAAAGGGGCGACGCGCGCTTTCCCGCCCGGGCACCGGGAATTGCCAGAAAAATACCGTCTCGTTGGCCAGCCGGTTTTAATTCCCGGCTCCATGGGCACCAGTTCTTACGTTATGGTGGGCGTGATTAATGACGGTCAATCGTTTTATTCAACCAATCACGGCGCGGGCCGAATAATGTCGCGGCATCAGGCCGTCAGAACGATTACGGGTGAAGAAGTGATCCGGGATTTAAAATCAAAGGGAATCATAGTTAAATGCCAAGACCTGCGGGGCATTGCCGAAGAAGCGCCTTTGGCGTATAAAAACATAGATGAGATTGTTAATATCGTCGAAAGGGCCGGGCTTTCGAAAAAAGTGGCGCGGCTGATGCCGATGGCGGTGATAAAGGGGGAATAAAATGACTAATTATTCTAATTTCTAATTAACCTAATTACAAATAAAAAATGACGATAAAAGAAATTTATGAGTTAGCGATAAAAATGGGCCGGGAAGCGGATTTCAGATCGGCCGCAGCGATTCAGAAATTATTGGCGAGGAAAAAAGAGAGGTTTGAGAAATTGCCGGCTGAAGAAAAAACAGGTTTTGACGAAGAATCATTAAATAATCCTTATTCTGACACCAGAATTCTTCATTTGGCCCAGGATAAACCGATTAAAAAAATATTGGTCGGCATTGATATTGAGCCGGCCGAAGTCCTTTTAGCCAGAGAGTTGGGTAATATTGATTTAATAATTGGCCACCATCCGTTGGGCCGGGCTTTAGCTGATATGCACGAGGTAATGGAATTGCAAAGCGACGTTTTGGCGCAATACGGCGTGCCGATCAATATTGCCGAAGGCCTAACGCGGGAAAGGATTTCTGAAATTGCCCGTAAATTCAGTTCAATAAACCATCAGCAAACAGTTGATGTGGCCAAATTGCTTGGCATAAATTTAATGTGTTTGCATACCGCTGCCGATAACCTGGCGGCCATGTTTCTGAAAGAAAAGATTGAGGCGCAATCAGGCGAGCGATTGGAGGACTTAATGAAGTTTCTCAAAAGCATTCCCGAATATCAGGAAGCGGCAAAATTAGGGGCCGGTCCCAAGATTTTTGTCGGCAATCCGGAAAACCGGTGCGGCAAAATTGCCATTACGGAAATCACCGGCGGCACCGAGGGCTCACCAAAGTTATATGAAAAAATGGCCATTGCCGGCATCGGCACGGTGGTGGGCATGCATTTATCCGAAGAGGGGAGAAAGGAAGCCGAGGCCGCCAATATTAATGTCGTCATTGCCGGCCATATTTCTTCCGATTCCTTAGGAATGAATCTGTTCTTAGACCAATTGCAGAAGCAGGGAATAGAGATTGTGCCTTGCTCCGGCCTGATTCGCATTGTCCGTTAATCATTTTAAACACGTTTTTATCACTTGCTTTTAAACAAGCACCGCAGTTTTTTTTCGATTCTCTCTATTTTACTTGTTTTTGGTTTGGCTCTTTACCTTTGTTTTTATCTTTGGGATCAAAAAATTATTGATTACGGCATCCCGGCGCAATTTCAATCCGTGCGCAAACCGCCCAAGGCCTTAGGAATTTTGAGCGATTTTAATGGCTTCCGCAATGAGCTGATTTTCAGCTCTGTTAATTGGATCGAGGTAAATCTAGAGAAAATGATTTTGAGGGTCTACAACGAAGACGATGTTTTAGTTGAATACCCCGTTCTCAGAAGGGGTAATCCGGAAAAGTGGGGCGGGACAGCGGCCGGGCTGAACAAAGTCAATTATAAATCGGATAAATGGTTTTCCAATACCGCTTTGGTTTTTATGCCGAATGCTTTGAATCTTTACGGCAAATATTATATCCACGGCGAGCCGTTTTATCCGGACGGGAGAAAACTAATCACGGTTAATTCCGGTGGCTGCATCCAGATCAGGGCCGATCAGGCAAAAATAATCTATGATTTAGTCCAAAAAAACAGCCCGATTCTGGTCATCGATAAAGAGAACGATGGTTTTGAATATCCCCTCAAGAGGACGACTCATTTTCCAAGTGTTTCCGCTAAAAGTTATTTAGTCGCTGATCTCGGTTCGGGAACAGCGCTGGTGCAAGACAATGACGAAGAAAGAATGCCGATTTATGATATTACTCAATTGGTCGCCGGGCTGGTCTTATCTGAAAACGCTGATTTAAATGATGAAATTGAAATTACGCCAAGAATATTAGATCCGGAAAAGCCGGTTTTAGGGTTGGAAATCGGAAGAAAATTTATGCTGGGAGAACTTTTTTATCCGATGTTGATGGAATCATCTGAAAGCGCCAGTAAGGTGCTGACGGCATATTTGGGTCGGGCGAATACTTTGAAATACATGAATCAAAAAACAGCGATGATGGCCATGTTCAGTACGGCTTTTACTGATCCGGCCGGCAAAGAAGCGGATAATATTTCTTCGGCCAAAGACCTTTTTTATCTTGCCCGTTACATCACCAACAATATTCCTCAAATGTGGAAAATGACAAAAGGCCAGGCCGCTTTTTCTTTGCCCATGGCTAATTTCAGCAAGATAGGCAATCAAAACATCTTTTATCAGAATCCAAATTTTATCGGCGGGAAAGTCGGTGTTGATAACGGCCTTTTTGTCTTCCGTGTTTCTAACGGCATTGGGATTGAGCGTAAAATCGCCATTATCCTTTTGGGGTCTGACGATCTCGAAAGAGAGACGAACGAAATTCTCAGTTGGATCTCAAAGAATTATTTCAATCCCAAAAATCAGGAATAAACCAGTCCATACTCGCTAATTATCCGTACGGATAGTTAGCAAGTATGTGGAATTTTATTAAAATTCCAGATTTCTTACCATATAGGTTTCTTTTAGGAAGTAGCCAAGTTTGCGGTAATACGCGCGGCTGCCGATGCCGGCAATGACCGCGATTTTTTTGAAATTGTTTTTTTGAGCGATCCTCTCCGCTTCTTTAATCAGTTTTTTGCCCAGGCCTTGATGCTGGGGCGAGGCCTGGCTTTTGGTGCCAATATCGATCGCTTGGCCGTAAGTATGGACTTCGCGAATAATGGCTGTATTTCCAAGACGAAGCCGCAAGAGGGCAAAGAGTTTTTCCTGGTTTTTACTTTCAAAACTCAAAAAGATTTCTTTGCCCCCAGACGCTTGATATTCTTGGTAAAAAAGCAGCGGCTTATCATTGATTTTTCCTTGGCCGATTTCGCGGCAGCGAATACAAAGGCATTTTTTACCTTGTTTTTTTAATTCTTTTGCCACTTCCTGTCTTAGGTTTGAGATTTTGCTTCCGGAAATAATTTGGTTGGAAGGAATATCCCGGTAAACCCTGATGATCCGGCAGTATTTAGGGACCGATAGCTTTATTTTTGCCAGCAATTCAATTAATTGGCGATCAGAGTAGGGCTGATAACCGCCTTTTTGCCAAAGCCGGTACAAGGGCGCTTCTTTGACGACGACGCAGGGGTAGATCTTTAAAAAGTCAGGCCTGAAATCAGGATTTTTGAAAAGCTCATCAAAACATTTTTCATCTAATTTCAAATCAGAGCCGGGCAGATTAGGCATAAGGTGGTAGCAAATTTTAAAACCAGCGTCTTTGAGCAGTTTTGTTGCTTTGACCGTTTCTTTAATTCCGTGGCCTCGGTGATTTATTTTAAGGACATTGTCGAAAACGCTTTGGACGCCTAGTTCCACTCGGGTGACGCCGAGCCGGCGCAGCTGTTTGATCTCGTTTTCATCAATAAAATCCGGCCTGGTTTCAATTGTAATACCAATAATCCGATGTTTTGCGGTCTCGTTTGATCGCTGTTCGTCTTTCAAATTTCCCGTCTTCTGATGATTATTGGCGGCGCGAAAGCATTCTTTAACAAACCATTCTTGGTATTTCTTGGGCAAGAACGACCAGGTGCCGCCAATAATAATTAGTTCTATTTTAGAAACAGCGTGGCCGGTGGCCGCCAGGGCCTTGAGCCGGGATTGGACTTGGGTGTAAGGATTAAATTTATTGGCGATTGCCCGCATTACGGCCGGTTCGCCTTGAAGATAACTTTTGGGTAGATTTTTGTCGTCGGGGCAATAAAGGCATTTGCCTGGACAAGGCCAGGGCTTGGTCAGAACGGAAACAGAAACCACGCCGGATAAAGAACGGACAGAATGAATTTTTAATAAGCGCGCCAATTTTTCATTTTTTTCTATTTTTGCGCTTTTAACCATTTGATGGTAGGTTTTAAGGAGAGAGGAACTTTTTGGGCAAGGGACTTTGTGCTTTTTGGCAAAAACGCGCTTCAGCGAAGCTAAAATCATTGGGTCGTCCACCCTCTTTTTTATCAAGTTTTTAATTAATAATTCTTGAATGACCATTAGTTTATGAAAGAAGAATTAGCCAAGAAGATTTTAGATCAAGTTAAAAAAGATTACGAGTTAATTGCTGCTGACTATTCGGCGGCTCGACCGAGTGCCTGGAGAGAGTTAGCCATTTTTAAGAAATGGGTCAGGAAGGGCGATAGGGTTTTGGATTTAGGTTGTGGTAACGGTCGATTACTGGACCTACTTGATAAAGAAGAAATCGATTATCTTGGCGTTGATGGTTCTCGTGGCTTGATCACTATTGCCCAGAAAAGGTATCCGCAAAGAAGGTTTGTTGTCGGTGAGGTTTTAGATTTATCAATAGATGATAATTATTTTGATCAAGTGTTTTCTATTGCGGTTTTTCATCATATCCCAAGCAAGGTTTTGCGGCAAAAGCTTTTTCAGGAGTCGTATCGGGCATTGAAACCAGGAGGATATCTAATCCTGACCGTCTGGAATATCTTGCGTCAGAAAACACTCCTCCTCCTCCGCTATACGATTTTAAAATTATTAGGATTGTCTAAATTAGATTTTGGTGATTTATTTATTCCTTGGGCAAAAAAGGCGCAGCGCTACCACCACTATTTTACCAGAAAAGAGCTGATCGGATTAGCAAAGAAAAGCGGTTTTAAAGTAATGGAAATTGGTTCGATCGGAAGCATTGAAGGCGGTCATCGTTCCAATCTTTATCTTGTTGCTCAAAAGCCGGTTTCGGAATAAGGTAATAGATATTGGCCCTCATCGTCCAATGGATAGGGCGCAGCCCTCCGAAGGCTGAGATCGAGGTTCGACTCCTCGTGGGGGCATAGTTATCTTGATTCTCTTTCGAGCTTGTTTTATACTTCAGGCGAGGGGGGTGCGGGATTTATTCCCTAAGGACAAACAACTTTAATGAAGGAGACTAAAGAATATTCTCCTCATCATGTCCGATGAGGCCCATAAGATATGCCGAATTCGTTAAGGTTATTTCCTCCCTCAACCAAGATCCGCCGCTACGGCGGGTTTTGGTTTAAATAGCGTTTTGTGATAAAATTTGGTAATGGCCAGAAATGCTAAAATTTATTTCGCTGACTATGATCCCGGCGATAAAATCCGTCTGCAAAGAATGATGGCGGAGTTTAAAAAGGGATTTGATTTTTTGAAAAGATTTGAGAACGACCGCGTCGTTTCCATTTTCGGTTCTCATTTAGATAAAAGAGGCGAAAAAGAATACGAACAGGCAAGGCGGCTGGGCCAACTTTTGGGTAAAGAAAAAATCGTGGTTTTAACCGGCGGCGGGCCAGGGACAATGGAGGCGGCTAACCGTGGCGCCGCTGAAGTTGGCGGCCGGTCAGTGGGTATCAATCTGGAATTGGGTGAAATGGAAAAAAGGAATAAGTATGTCAAAGAAAGCATTTGTCTGCACTATCTTTTTGTCCGACGAGTCATGCTTGCTCACGCGGCTCAGGCCTATGTTTTTTTTCCGGGCGGGTTTGGCACCTTGGATGAGTTCTCCGAGATCGCGACTCTGGTGGTGACGAGAAAAATTCTTCATCGGATACCGATAATTTTAGTGGGTAGGGAGTATTGGCAGTCGTTGAGAGAGTGGCTGGAAGAGATGGCGGTAAAAAAACACCATGCCATTAATCCGAAGGACTTCTTTTTTTGGAAAATCGTTGACGATGAGAAGGAGGCGTTTCAGGCGTTGAAACACATTCCTTTCCCGTCGCCGCGCCACGAGTCAGTGTAAACCCCGTTTTACGGGGTAAAGGCCGAAGTTTTTAAAAAACAAAAAAATAAATTTATGAGCTGCGGAAAATGCGAAACGCCAATCGAGGGGGAGTTGATCGGCAAGATTACCCACTATTTTGATAAAGTGGGCGTCGCGGTCATTGACCTCGTCGGGGCCTTATCCGTCGGCGACACCATCAGGGTTGTCGGCAACGAGGTTGATTTCACTCAAGTGATTGATTCAATGGAAGTAGAACACCAGAAAATCCAAAAAGCCAAGAAAGGGGATTCGGTGGGAATGAAGATTATCCAGAAAGTCAAAGACGGCTACAAGGTCTATAAAGTTTAACTTCTTTTTTTAAAAACATGAAGCTGGCGAAAATTCTCGGCCTGCTCCTGCTATTTTTAGGAGTGGCGATAGTTTCATATTCAATTTATTCTTCTTTTCAGATTTTTACCGGCAAAGTGGTAGCCCCAGTTGTTTTTAAAACTTCTGCGGCGGCGGCAACCGGGGCAAAAACGGGTAATACTATGTTTGGTTTGGATGTTAATGCGATTTTGGGCTCTCAAATCAATCAGATAATACCGGCCACTCACGTGACCACGATTCTGAATCTTATCAGTTGGTCGATCGGCGCCTGGATTATGATTCTCGGCGGCGGCCAGCTCGCTACTTTGGGAATTAAATTACTTAAATAACATCAGCGCGAATCTATGAAGTTTATTGCCGATTTTCATATCCACTCAAGATTTTCCCGGGCGACCTCCAAAGAAATCAATCCGGCCAATCTTGCCAAGTGGGCGCAGATCAAAGGGATTAAGGTTTTGGGTACGGGTGATTTCACTCACCCGCTTTGGTTAAAAGAATTAAAAGAAAACTTAGAGCCGGCTGAATCAGGGCTATATAAATTAAAGCACAAAGCACAAAACACAAAGCATAAAAATAACGGTTTCAATAATATCAATGCCGAAGAAACACGTTTTATTTTAACCTCGGAAATCAGCTGTATTTACAGCAAAAATAACCGGGTAAGAAAAGTCCACATTTTAATCATTTCGCCGACCTTTGAGGCAGTGGAAAAAATCAATAATCGTTTGGAATGGATCGGTAATCTCAAATCAGACGGCCGGCCGATTCTGGGTCTCGACGCCAAAGAACTTTTAAAAATAGTGCTTCAATTGTCGCCCGCATCAGTAGTTGTACCGGCGCATTGTCTATTACCAGAGACAAATCTTCATTTAAAGGAGGGGGTCAAGCCGATCCAGGACGTTATAGTGGGGGATTTTGTTTATACTCACAAAGGTAGGATCAAGAAGGTTAAAGATGTTTTGAAAAGGACGTATCGAGGTCGAGTTTATACTATTAAACCGTCTTATTTCAGGATTGGATTAACGACGACGCCAGAGCATCCGTATTTGGCCATCCCGAATGATCGTTATAAAGGACGATCTACTTACTATGGAGAACAATTAAAACGAGAATATTTCCAAAATGAAATCTCTAAATGGATTCCCGCAAAAGAGTTGAAAATAGGGGATATTTTATTATTTCCGCGATTCAGAAAAATCAAAGATAAAAAACTCTTAGACTTAATCGGAATTACTGGTCGGAAACAAATTAAGGTTAAAGGAAATAAGATTGCTCCTATTGGTTCGAAAATTACTTGGTTGCCTCGAAGAATAACTATTAATAAAGAGCTGTGTCGTCTGATCGGCTACTATTTAGCCGAGGGCTATACGAACAATCGCGATGCGATTACTTTCTGTTTCTCTGGTCATGAAAAGGAATATATTTCCGACCTCAAGTTTCTAATGCAGAGAATATTTGGTATAAAGCCCAGTCGTATTTCTTCTAAGAGAGGAGTTGACGGGGTTGAGATAATTTATTTTTCTAAAGTTCTATATAGGATTTTTAATCAATTATTTTATGACTCATCTGTTAAAAGGGCTTACTCAAAAGCATTGCCGCCATGGGCACTGGAATTGTCATTGAGAAAACAAGTAGAGATATTCAGAGGGTGGTGGAGAGGGGATTCGGGTTTGACGGTTTCCAGAACGTTGATGAACCAGATGAAAACCATTCTTTTACGATTGGGGATTATTCCGTCAATTCATATCGATACAAAGGGCCAATATGCTAAAAGAGGCAAGCATTTTATAGGAAAGAGAAAAATTTCGGCTAGGCACGATCTTTTTTCGTTCTCGAATTTATCTTTTTTTGAGGATAAATTTTCTCTTCTAAAAGAAAAAGAATTTAAAAAATGGAATTATAAAACTATCAAAAGAAACGGGTGGATCGATAAAAATTATGTCTATCTACCGATTAGAAACATAGAGAAGACCAATTATCGCGGGGAGGTTTTTAATTTAGAGATAGAGAAGGATAATTCTTATGTCTCAGAGTTTGCTACTATACATAATTGTTGGACTCCGTGGTTTGCCTTATTCGGTTCAAAATCAGGATTCGATTCATTGGAAGAATGTTTTGAAGAATATTCTAAATACATTTTTGCCATTGAGAGCGGTTTAAGCTCGGATCCGGCTATGAATTGGCGGCTTTCCGGATTGGATCGCTTGGCGATTATCAGCAACTCTGACTCTCATAGTTTGCAGAAAATCGGCCGGGAAGCGAATGTTTTTGACACGACATTGGATTACCGTTCCATTATCGAAGCGATCAAAGAAAAAAATCCTAAAAAATTCCTTTATACGATTGAATTTTTCCCCGAAGAAGGCAAATATCATTTTGACGGCCATCGGCTTTGCAATATCTGTTTTTCGCCGCAAGAGTCAAAGAAAAATAAGGGCATTTGTCCTCAATGCCATCGGCCTTTGACCATCGGCGTTCTGAATCGAGTGGAAGAATTAGCCGACCGGCCCGTGGGTGGAGGGAAAGAGGGCAAGATTCCTTTTAGATCATTGGTGCCGCTGGGAGAAATCATCAGTGAGGCGCTGGGAGTGGCCTCAGTGACTAAAAAAACAATGGAAGAGTATGAAAACCTGATCAGGAGGTTTGGCAATGAATTTGCGATTTTACTGGAAGCCGGATCGAAAGAATTAATGGCTAATACTCTGCCGGAGATCGCCGAAGGCATTATCAGGGTCAGGGAAGGTAAGGTGAAGATTGAGCCGGGATACGATGGCGTTTACGGCAAGGTGCGGTTTTTTGGCCAAGGCGAACAGCAAACGATTTCCAAGCAGAAATCTCTGTTTTAAGCCGGGTGGCTTGCGCAAAAACCAAGATATGCTATAATGTTTTCAGCCGAAAAGTCGTCTTAAGAAAAAGCGACTTATAGGTTATACAAGGTCGCTTTTATCAAGTCAAAAAGAAATTCAAATGTTTCAGAAATTCAATGCTGCTGAAGGTCAGGGTTTCGAGAGAAAGATGTTTGAAGGAGAATGGACTTGCTCTCAATGCGGGGGCAAGATCACCAGCCTTCCTTTCCAGCCCGACCCAGCCAGAATGGATACACTTCTTTGCCGCGACTGCCACAGATCAAAAAGGCAGCAATTCGGCAGATAAACGTTATCTATCGGGAAAACAGGGCTTTGGCCCTGTTTTCTCTTTGGTCTTTTTGTGCCCCTTGACCAAATATTTTTAACATTCTAAGATGGGGCAATCAGCGGTTGATACTTTTTATGAAAAAATTCTATCTGACCAAAGCGGGCCTATCAAAGATTAAGAACGAATACGAAGAGCTCAAAAAGCTCAAGGCCTTTAAAGTTAAGGGAGAGTCGCCCCGGATTTTCCATTCCGAAGAGATTGATCCGGAGTTTTTGGTATTTCAAGAAGATATGGATCTGCTCGACCGGAGAATCACGGAATTGGAGCAAGTTTTAGAAAACAATGAACAGATCAAATTGCCTCCCAAAGAGAAACAAAACATTGTCGATATCGGGGCAACAATAAATATTGAAATTGATAAAGATAAAGACCAGTTAACCATTCTCGGCACCTTGGAGGCAGATCCCTCGTTGGGGATAATCAGCAACGAATGTCCTGTGGGTAAGAATCTCATCGGCCGGAGAGTAGGAGAAGAGGTAATGGTCAGCACCAACCCAAAGATCGTTTATAAGATCAAGTCGATCAGCTATAAGATATAAAATGAAGAGCTTTATCGATTTTTTCGTGACCATAGGAAAACTAAGAAAAATACCCCGCCGGGGCGGAGTTTTAATCGGTTCGAAATTTCCCGCCACCATCACCGATCATCTTTTTCGCGTAGCGATGATGGCCTGGGTTTTAGGCAAAGAAAGCAAGATAAATCTTAATTTCCGCAAGGTTTTCATGATGGCCCTGGCTCACGATCTTTGCGAGTTTTATGCCGGAGATGTCACTCCTTACGACCACGATTCAATTTTGCCGAAAGACAAAAAACAATGGCCGGAGTTATTTGATCGATGGCCGCGAAATACGATGGCGGGAAAGAAAAGGAATATTGCTGATAAATATAAAAGAGAGAAAAAAGGATTGGAGAGGGTTTTGGGCGCTTTGCCCACCGGGATTAAAAAAGAAATTAAAAATTGCTGGTTAGAATATTCTTTGGCGGCGAATAAAGAAGCGAGGTTTGTTAAACAGATAAACCGGCTGGAAACGCTGCTCCAGGCCTTAGAATACGGCCGAGAGGAAAACATCCATGTTTACAAATCTTGGTGGATTGGCTCCAAGGAAAGAATTGATCAGCCGCTTTTGATAAAATTCATGAACGCTTTAGAAAAAGAGTTTCCCGAAAAGAACAACAGAAAAAAGTGATATTTTACCGCCTCCGGGCGGTTTTTTGTTATATAATGAATTAACTTATGAACAATAAAGAATTGGTAAAGGCGTTCCGTCAGCTGGCGATTTTCTTGACGATGAAAGACGTTCCCTTTAAACCCTATGCCTATGAGCGGGCGGCTTTGGGCATTGAAACGCTGGATGAAGACGTGGCGGTTCTTTATGGCAAAGGGGGATTAGGGGCCTTGGAGAAAATTCCGGGCGTGGGCAAAAATATCAGCCGCGCGATCGAGGAGTTTTTAATCAGCGGCGAGATCAGCCAGTTGTCCCGAATGAAAAAGAAAATACCGGTTGATTTAGACGGCTTGATGGCAGTGGAAGGCGTGGGCCCGAAAACAATCAAGGAGTTGTGGCAGAAGTTAAAAGTTAAAAATTTAGCCGGTTTAGAAAAAGCGGCGAAGGCGGGCAGGATAAGGAAGCTGGCGAATTTCGGCGAGAAAAGCGAAAAAAATATTCTCCAAGCCATTGCTTTCGTCAAAAAGAGCAAGGGCCGGTTTCTTTTGGGAGAAATCTTGCCGGAAATTGAGGAGATCGTCGCTCAACTCAAAAAACTTAAAGAAGTGGAAAGAATCGATATTGCCGGTTCTTTGCGTCGGCGCAAAGAGACCATCGGCGACGCCGATATTCTGGTGATCAGTAAAAGCCCTAAAAAAGTAACTGATTTTTTCGTTTCTTTGCCCGGCGTGGCAAAGATCTGGGGCCAAGGCGCGACCAAATCATCAATCCGGATGAAAGCCGGTTTCGATATTGATCTGCGCGTGGTGCCGGCCAAATCATACGGCGCCGCTCTTCAATATTTCACCGGCGCCAAGGAGCATAACATTATGATGCGGAAAATTGCGATGGACCGGGGTTTGAAACTTAATGAATACGGGCTTTTTAAGGGCAAGAAGATGCTTAATAGCGCAGATGAAAAAGATATTTATAAAGCCCTCGGGCTTCCATATATCGAGCCGGAGTTGAGGGAGGGGGGCGTCCCTCGCTACGCTCGGGATAAAATGTTTTCTCCACCCCGACTTATTGACAGAGAAAACATTTTAGGCGATTTGCATTGCCATTCTAATTGGGACGGCGGGAGAGATAGCATCGCCATTATGGCCGAAGCGGCCCGAAAAATGGGCTATCAATATATCGGCATCGCTGATCACACCAAGTTTTTACGCCTTGAGCATGGTCTGAATGAAAAACAATTGATGAAACAGCGTCGAGAGATAGATGCGTTAAATACAAAATACAAAATACAAGATACAAAATACAAAATACTGCACGGCTGTGAAGCCAATATATTAAACGATGGTTCTATTGATATTAAAGACAAGGCCTTAGCGAAGCTGGACTTCGTCATTGCCGGCATTCATTCCAATATGAAAATGTCCCGGGAGCAGATGACGAACAGGATCATTAAAGCGATGAAAAATCCCAATGTTGATATAATCGCTCATCCAACCGGGCGGATTCTGAAAAAAAGAGATGAGTATCAGGTTGACCTTTCGATGCTACTCAAGGTCGCCAAAGAAACTGGCACGGTTTTGGAAATCAATGCCTCGCCCGATCGCCTCGACTTAAACGATTTGAAGATCCGCCAGGCAAAAGAAATGGGAGTGAGAATGGTCATTAACACTGATTCTCATACCAAAGAATATCTGCGCTGTATGGGTTTCGGCGTCAGCCAGGCGCGGCGGGGCGGGGCAGAAAAGAAAGACATTATTAATTGCTGGCCCCTGAAGAAGCTGATTCAACAATTGCTTTGAAGATTTCCGGATGGTTTTCTGCCAATTGGGAAAGGATTTTGCGGTCAATCTGGATATTGTGTTTTTTCAATCCCGCCATCAGTTTATTATAAGTCAGGCCGTTGTTCTTGGCCGCGATATTAATTTTAGTCAGCCAAAGCCGGCGGAAATCCCGTTTTTTGTTTCTGCGGTCGCGGTAGGCATAATGACCGGCATGAAACAGGGCTTCTTTTGCCTGCCTTAATTTTGACTTTCTGCCCCAGCGAAAACCCTTGGTGTATTTGAGAAGATGGGTTCTTCTTTTTTGACTGGCGACGCCGCCCTTAACTCTAGCCATTTTTAGTGAATAAGTTTTTTAATTCTATTGTAATCCGACTTTGACAAAGACAGCCATTTTCTATTGGCCCGGGTTCTCTGGCCTGATTTTTTCGCCAGATAATGATTGATGCCGCTCGGCCGGCGCAAAATCTTGCCGTTCTTGGTGAATTTGAATCGTTTGGAAATAGATTTTCTCATGCTTTGGTAATAATTATAGTAAATCCTCGCGGGCCTCTCTTCGGACTTGATTCTACCTTAATAGGGTAGGTTTTGTCCAATGTTTCCAGGAAAAAATTCACTTTATCCCAAGCCAATTTTGACAATGATTTTTCTCTGCCCCTTAGAACCATTTCCAAGGCAATCTTGTTTCCTTGTTTCAAAAATTTTTCCGCTTGTTTAGCCCTAACTTCCATATCGTGGGGGGAGATGCCGAAAGTGAGGCGGACGCCTTTGATTTCACCCGCCTTGCTGTTTTTTGCGTCTTTGTGTTTTTTTTCTTGCCAGTAAAGATACTTGCCGTAGTCGCCTAATTTACAGACCGGCGGTATGACTTTTTCCGTCACTTGGATCAGATCTACTTGGCGTTCTTGAGCCAATTTTAAGGCCTCGCTCAGACCAACTACTCCCAGCTGTTTTCCGGTTTCGTCAACGAGACGGACTTCAGTGGCGCGTATTTGATTATTGATCGGGGTTCTGTTTATCAATTAGAAAATTGACGAATTAACCCCGTACAACGCTTTCCATTCGCGAGATCTACGTTCTCGCCTCATGGTGGCGCGTCTACGGGGCAAGCGAATTAACGAATTTATTGTGAAGAGTGGAGGCGGGGAGATTGAACTCCCGTCCAAAAATTCATTCCGAAGAAAGACTACAGATATATCCTGATTTAAGGGGCAAAGTTGCAATCAGGCAAACTCGCTTTGCCATAGGTGTTGGGTTTCCCCAACGAAATGTTTTCTCGTTGAATAACACCAGCTTTGATTAACGAGAATCCTCAGAGCCGGCGCTGCTTTGAGCGAATGGTTTTAAGCAAACGCTAAAGCAGGAGTGCGAAAATTGTTGGCACTTAGTTTTTGCCGATTTTTAACAAGGTCCGGCGACTTGATCTGCCTTTCTCAGAAATCCTCTTTGTCAAAGCAGGGCGCCCCCGCGAACAAGCTTGTTAATCAGCAACCCATTGCTGTTTTTCCCGCTTGAATTCTTTGGCTTTTATCTTTTCCCTCTTATCAAATTTTTTCAGCGGTTTGACCAGAGCGAATTCAAGCTTAAGCTTATCGCCATTAGTATATAGTTTTAAGGGCAGGAGTGTCAATCCTCTTTCTGCGGCCCGGCCTTGAAGATAAAGGATTTCCTTCTTTTTTAAGAGTAGCGGCCGGCTTCTTTCCGGCAAATAATTAGCCGGCGTGTTTTTCGGCTGATAGGGCGGGATGTGGCAACCGATTAAACAGAGGCCAGATTGATGGGGTATAACATAGCTGCCGGCCAAGGTGGCGCGGCCGAGCCGGATCGATTTTACTTCCGTGCCCAAAAGCACCAAACCGGCTTGAAACTTTTCCAGAATTTGGTAATTAAAAGCGGCTTTCCTGTTTTCGGTGAATATTTTCAGCATTATAATCATCATAAACAAAAGTTTTCCCCTTGACAAATATCTTTGATTTGTTAGTATGATGCCACTATCTAAATTGAATAATTTACAAAGCGTTAATCGGAGTCGCGATCCGAGAGCTGAAGGTAAAATGCCTTACGGAAGCTGAACCGTAAAATCCAGCCGCTGATTTCCATTCAGGAAGTCGGCCAGAGAGTCCCGCTTTTTAGCGGGAAACCAGGGTGGTACCGCGAGAAGAATTCTCGTCCCTGAACACGTTTTGCGTGTTTGGAGACGAGAGTTTTTATTTTAAGAAAAATAATATGTGGCAAATAATTTCAACAATGCAAAGGCGCCGGAGAAACCGAACATTATGTTTGAGGTTATTTGTTATTGTTCAAAAACTGCGTTGACCATACTACTACAACTTTTTTGAACCATACCAAACGGCCTCATTCGAGGCCGTTTGTTCTTTCCCAACCTATTCTACAGAAAAGGAGAAATATTATGCATAACCTCGTTCATCTTTTACTCAATGTCGCTAAATCTCTGATGCTAATAGTAGTAGCATTGTTCTTCGTCTTTAGGGCAGTAGTATTACTCACCCTCTTTAAAGGGAAAACCATAACCAAAGTAAAAAGAGAATTCGTTATCGCCATCGCTATCCTGATAATTCTTTTATCTATTTTAATGATAGTAGTGGTTACTTTAAGTTGGGAAGAGATGGGTACTTCTGTTTTTAACCCTCATTCCTGGTGGTTCTGGCCCGAAGTAAGATAAGGAGAAAGAAAATGTATAAACACCTAGTGCCTTCAAGCTTGTTTCTAGGAGATATAGAGTTCGTGGGGGAGGGAAAAAGGATGTGGGCCGGATGGAGAGCGTTCGTTGAAGAACAAGTGAGAAAAAAAGGGAAAGAGATAGAGCTGACGGGGGATTACGAGAACCCATCTTTGTCTCTTCGGCCGGACGGATCCTTAATTCTTTCTGTGCCGTATGTGAATAGGGAGAGTCATGGCTGCGGAACCATTGATTTAGCCTTTTGGGCGGATCGGTGGAAATACAGGAGAAAGTAGAAATAAGTTAGACAAAGGGGGCGGGTTCGCCCGCCCCCCCCCTAGATCCCACGACCCTAAGGTTTAAAAAAGCTGGATTTGGTCGATTCCAGTATATGAATAAATAATTATTAATTAACTAAACAAAACCATGATAAATTCAAATGGTGAGATAAACAATGTTTCAGAGAAAAAACCCTCATTATCAAAAGCAATGAAGGTAGCGTATGTTTTTGCCACGCCTTTAGCACACAAGGTATTAAATTTTATGATCGTCCCTCAGTTAGAGGCCGAGAGACACGGAGTTAAAGTAGTTGGAATGATGTTTTTTATCGACAACACCTTTTTGTTATTGAAGGGCAACGAAATAGGCGAAAAATTGCAAAAAATATACGAAAAGACAGGACTGCTTTTAATGGCCTGCGATCAATGCGCATACGAAAGAGATATCGATAAAAAACTTATACCGGGAGCGAAAATAGGATGTTTCCCAGACTTGTATAAAGCTATCGGCGAAGCAGGAGGGGTCGATCAAGTGATTACATTTTAATCGGTTATCTGAGTATGGAATCATCCGGAACTAAAATTATAAAATATTTCAAGCACCCTCAGAACGCTGGTGTTTTAACTAACCCCACCTCTATAGGCATAGCCGGTAATGAAGATATGGGTATTAGAATCATGTTTTATCTGAAAGTAAATTCAGGAATAATTAGAGATGTTAGTTTCCAAACTCGAGGATGTGTTACGGCTATCGCCAGTTCGAATGCTTTAGCTGAATTAGCTAAAGGTGAAAGAATAAACGAATGTTTATTGATAACCCCAAAATGGTTAGCTGGTTTTCTCGGAGTGCCGAAAGAAAAATTTTATTGTTGCGAGTTAGCCGTAGAGGCAATTCGCAAAGGGATTTCTAATTACAAATTAACACAAAGGATATGTCGTTAAATCAACAAAATATTAAACCAGTGATTTTATCTGCTCCGTTTTCGAATTTGAGCAAAGCTGTTAAGTGCAGTACTTGTTTTAGACAATGCGTTGTTATGCCTGGTAAAAAAGGTTTCTGCCAGACCAAAATAAACAAAAGCGGAAAGTTGTATTCGGTTATTTACGGAATATTGTCTGATATTTCCGTTGATCCGATTGAAGAAAAACCGTTTTATCATTTTAAGAACGGGACGAAGACTTTATCTATAGGTTCGTTCGGATGTAATTTTAGATGTAAGGGTTGTATGAACAGCAAGGTTTCTTGGGGAAATAGCGAGGTTGCTGCCCTTGACGCAGGTAATTTAATAGAAGGAGTTTTTGTCCCTCCGGCAGTGGTTATTCAAATGGCTCAAGACCTGAATTGCGAAGGAATCGCTTTTACTTTTAATGAGCCGGCGATCTGGCTGGAATACGTTGTTGATGTAGCAAAGCTCGCTAAAGAGAAAAATCTGTATACAGCATATGTAACTAACTCCAGCCTAAGTAAAGCCTCTATAGACATTTTGGCAGGCCTTGTAGATGCTATCGCCACTGACATTAAGAACACTGAAAACGAATTTTACCAGAGCGTTTGCGGAGCCGTAAAAGTGGTCGATACTGTATTGAGTAATATAAAATACGCAGCTCACAAAGGTATTCATATTGAAACCAGAACCAATATTATTCCGGGGTTGAACGACGGGCCAGAAACTGTTAAAAATATTGCTTTGTGGATCAAGAATAACCTTGGGGAGGGAAGTCCTTGGCATTTGACTAAATTTTATCCTGCCAATTTACTTCTTGATTTGCCGGTGACGCCGCAAGAAACCATAGATATGGCCATAGATATCGCCCGCACAGTAGGGTTGAAGAACGTTTACAGTCACGAAAAGCCGTGTGACTGTGCAAAAAGCATTTATATCAGAAAGATTAAGGACCTGCTTTTGAAATACCAGAGCGAGGGCGTAGTTTTGGGTGAGAGATGGTAAAATGGTATACTAGGAGTGTAAAATGCTTATTTCCCAGAAGATTAAAAAATACGTTTTAAGGGCGGTGTTAGGAATTAGTAAAAACAATATCGTTATCGACGATATTAATTTGGAGTTTTCCGCCAAAGAAGAATTCGGCGATTACTCTACCAACGTCGCTTTAAAACATTGGCGTGACTTTGGTTTTGCCAATCCGATTGAATTTTCCCGAAAGATCGAAGGAGTTTTGAACGCAGATAAAAAATTAGCCGAAGTAATTTCCAAAATCAGCGTTGACGGCATCGGTTTTATTAATTTCTGGCTCAAACCGGAATATCTTTTGGTGACGATGAAAAACATTATCAGGGCTGGCAATAATTTCGGCAAAACAAAAACCAATCGCCAGAAAATTATGGTAGAGTACGCCCATCCCAACACTCATAAAGAAATGCACATCGGCCACATGCGCACCCTGATTACGGGCGAAGCTCTATCAAGAGTTTTTGAAGCCGCGGGCGCCAAAGTGTTTCGGGCGAATTATCAAGGCGATATCGGCCCCCACGTGGCCAAATCAATCTGGGGCACCATTAAGATTTTAGGGGAACGGGGCCAGACACTTGAACAGTGGGAAAATAAACCGGCTAAAGAAAAAGCTCATCTTTTGGGCGAGGGTTATGTCCGGGGCAATCAGGATTACGAAAACCATAAAGAGGAAATTGATGATTTGAATGCCGATCTTTATGACCGGACCGGAAAAGTGATGCCGGTTTATTTACAAACCAGAAAATGGTGTCTGGATTATTATGATGAATTCTATCAAAGATTCAACACTCGTTTTAACCGCTTGTTCTTTGAGAGCGAAGTGGATAAGCCGGGCAAAGAGCTGGTAATGAAAAATGTGGGTAAGGTTTTTGAGAAAAGCGACGGCGCCATTATCTTTGACGGCGAAAAGTACGGCCTGCATAAAAGGGTTTTCGTCACTTCGAATGGGTATCCGACCTACGAGGGCAAAGAAATGGCATTGGCTCTTAAGCAGCGCCAGGCGTTTAAATTTGATAAAAATATCCATGTCGTTGCCAACGAGCAGGCAGGATATTTCAAAGTTGTTTTTAAAGCCGTTGAATCGCTCGACCCCTGGTTTAAAGGTAAAGAGTATCATTTATCCATGGGCATGGTGAATTTGGTTGGCCAAAAGATTTCTTCTCGGCAGGGGATTGTGATTACCGTTGACGGTTTACTTGATGACGTTAAATCATTGGCCAAACAATTGATGAAGGCGGAGGGGAAAACCAATGAAGAAATCGAAGAGATTGAGGAAAAAGTGACATTGGGAGCGGTGAAATATTCGGTTTTGAAGGCTCATCCGACCCTGAACGTTGAGTTTGATTTAAAACAATCGGTTAATTTGGAAGGTAGTTCCGGGCCGTATATTCAATACGGGTATGCGAGGTGCAAAAGTGTATTAGAAAAATCCAAATGCTCCGCCTTCGCCGGGACTTCCTCCTTCGCTAAAGCTTCGGCGGACAAGTCGGCGGGCAAGAAAAATCAAAAAAGTTTGAATGCCGACGAATTGACGATCCTTAGATGGTTGGCAAGGTTTGAGGGGATAGTGACCAGTGTTGCCGAACAGATGGCGCCGAATTTGATTTGCAGTTATCTTTTCGAACTTTGCCAAAAGTTTAATCGTTTTTACCAGGAAAACCGCGTTATCGGCTCTGAAAACGAAGATTTCCGTTTGACCTTAACTCAGGCCGTTGGCCAAACGATTAAAAACGGGCTTTATCTTCTCGGCATCGGCGTGCCGGAAAAGATGTAACCCCTTTATTTATAACCCCAATTTATAGGGTTATAAGTGTCCACATCCTTGTTAATTATCCGTACGGAGTGTTAGCAAGTATTGGTAGAAGTGATATAATAAATATGAAATGACCCAGTCCAAATATTATTTTAGAAAACCGAGATCAGAAATAATGAGAGACGTTCTATCCGCTTTAATGTTAACCGGGGCGATTTGTATTGCCGCAACCTCACCGTATTTCGGCGTTAATTTAGTGCGTTATTTTAGTCACGGAAAAAAGTATGAAAAAAACGGGGAAAAGAAAGTTTGTGATGTTTTTTATCGTCTCCGGCGGGAGGGCTGCATTCAGTTTGATTTAAGGGATAAACAGCTTTATGTTACTCTGACCGAAAGGGGTCGAAAAAAAGCGGGCAGGTTTCAAATTGATTCTCTGGAAGTGAAAAAGCCGTTGAGATGGGACAAAAAATGGCGGTTGGTGATTTTCGATATCCCTAACTCCCACGGAATTAAAAGATCTGTTTTTCGAGGGAAGCTTAAGGAATTAGGATTTTATCAATTACAAAAGAGCGTTTGGGTTCATCCTTATAATTGCCACGACGAAATCGAATTATTAAGAGAATTTTTTGGCTTGAATAGAAAAGAAATTCGTTTAGTTGTCGCAAGTGATATCGGGGATAGTGCTCCAGTTAAAGAAGCTTTCCGATTAAAATAGCCTTTCCATACTTGTTAATTATCCGTACGGAGTGTTAGCGCGGATGTGATATGGATGTGTTTACGGGCCTGAATCTCGGGTTGGTTTTGGAGCACCGTTAAATTAGATTGAAAATAAGAGGGAAAAGTGTTATTCTGAACCATGACTTTAAAAAACCATTACTTTTTATTGCGGCACGGAACAACCACTTGGAATCATCGAGACATATGTTATCCAATAGACAACGCAACTTCAGTTGGACTAAATGAAGAGGGGAGAAAACAAATCAAAACAGCCGCTATAATCTTGAAGAGAAAAAAGATCGATTTAATCTTCTCCTCTGATTATAAAAGAATAAGACAAACGAGTAAGATTGTTTCAGGTAAGTTGGGGTTGCCGGTAAAGTTTGATAAAAGGTTAAGAGATTTAAATTTAGGGATTTATCATGGCCGGTCAAAAGCGGATTATTGCCGAGATTTACCCTTGAAAATCAGGTTTCAGAAGCGCCCGAAAAAAGGGGAAAGCTGGAATGATTTAAAAGGAAGGACAAAAAATTTCCTTTTAAGCGTAGAGGAAAAGTTCTCTGATAAAAGAATTCTAATCATCGGTCACGGCGATCCTTTGTGGATATTAGAGGGTCTGGTCAAAGGCTTGAGCGACGCAGATTTCCTGCGTATTTATAGAAAATATTACATTAGTAAGGGCGAATTGAGGAAAATCAGTTGAAAAGTATGGCGGAGTTTAATTTTTTTGAAAAAGAAGAAAAGATTCTCAAGTTCTGGAAAGAGAACCGGATTTTTGAGAAGTCGATTGAACAGCGGCCAAAGAACAACCCCGTTTCTTTTTACGATGGCCCGCCTTTTGTCACCGGCGTGCCTCACTATGGCCATTTACTCGGCAGTATTGCCAAAGATATTATTCCCCGATACTTAACCATGAAAGGAAAAAGAGTGAGGCGGGTTTGGGGTTGGGATTGCCATGGTTTACCGATTGAAAACAAGGTGGAGCAAAAACTTGGTTTGAAAAACCGGAAAGATATCGAAAGGATCGGGCTTTTAAAGTTCATTGAAGAATGCAAGAAATACGTGGCCGAGACCTCGGCAGAATGGGATTGGTATATTGACCACATTGGCCGCTGGGTGGATATGGAACATGCTTACCGGACCATGGATTTGTCTTACATGGAGTCGGTGATCTGGGTTTTTAAGCAGCTTTATGACAAAGGCCTGGTTTATAAAGGGATGAGAATTTCTCTTTTCTGTCCGCGTTGTTCCACCCCGGTTTCCAATTTTGAGATTGCTATGGATAATTCTTACGCCGACAAAACAGATACGGCCATTACTATGAAGTTTAAAGTGATTGACCAGCGCTTTTTGGAGAAGAATAAAATTGAAGCGCCGTGCTATTTACTGGCTTGGACAACCACACCTTGGAGCTCGGTCAGTGTGATGGGATTAGCCATCGGCGAGAAATTTACTTATCAATTACTCAAAACAAAAGAAGAATATTATTTGATTGCTAAAAATCGGGTAGAGGAGACAATGGCGGGTCAGGAATATGAGGTGGTTAAAGATCTTTCCGGTAAGGATATTTCCGGATTGAGGTATGAGCACCTTTTTGACTATTACCAAAAGCAATTTTCTGACCATAAAACCTGGCCGGCTGATTATGTTTCTGACCAGGAGGGCACGGGCATAGTCACTATCAATGGCGCTTTTGGCGAAGTGGATATGGAATCAGCTAAGCGATACAAGTTGCCCATTGTTGTTAATGTCGACGAAGAAGGTAAATTTACTAATGAGGTGTTTTTAGCGCCTGGCCTTTATGTCAAAGAAGCCGAACCGATTATCATTGAGGATTTGAAAAAGCGAAATTTGTTATTCAAAGCCGAAGAAATCACTCATTCTTATCCCTTGTGTTATCGCTGTGAAACACCATTAATCTATCGCGCCCAAGATAGTTGGTTCGTTGACGTCCAAAAATTAAAACCCAAGTTATTAAAGAAAAATCAATCCATCCATTGGGTGCCGGAGCATTTTAAACAAGGCCGTTTTACCGATGGGATTAAGACCGCTCCTGACTGGGGAATCTCCCGGACTCGTTATTGGGCAACAGGTATGCCTATTTGGGAGTGCGATAAATGTCAGATAAGAGAAGTTTTCGGTTCAATCGCGGCGATTGAAAAAAGAAGCGGACAGAAAGTTATTGATTTACATCGGCCGTTCATTGACGAAATTATTTTTTCTTGTCAGAAGTGCCCCGGCCAAATGAAACGAGTCAAGGATGTTTTGGATTGCTGGCTGGATTCCGGCTCCATGCCTTATGCGGAGAGGCATTATCCTTTTGAAAACAAACAAGAATTTGAGAAAAGTTTCCCCGCTGATTATATCTCCGAGTACACGGGCCAGGTCAGGGCTTGGTTTTACGTTCTCCATGTTTTATCCACGGCTTTATTCGATTCAAACTGCTTTAAAAACGTCGTTGTTTCCGGCGTGATTATGGGCACTGACGGCCGCAAGATGTCAAAATCATTCCATAATTATCCTGATCCGCGGGGGATCATTGAAAAGTACGGCGGCGACGCTCTGCGACTTTATTTAATGGGCAGTCCGACCATGGCCGGCCAAGATATGAATATCGCTGAAGAAGGAGTGAAGGAGCAGGTAAAACAAATCAGTTTGATTTATTGGAACAGCTATATCTATTTCAAAACATTTGCCGATCTTTATCATTTCGAACCGGAGGAATATTCAGAAAGCCATGTTAATAATCCCTTAGACGCTTGGCTTTTGAGCCGGACCAATCGATTTCTGAAAGAATTCACCCGGTTTTTAGACGATTACCGTATTCCCGAAGCAGTGCGGCTGGTGCCCGGGTTTTTGGATGATTTGTCCCGCTGGTATATCAGGAGAAGCCGCGACCGTTTGAAATCCGGAGACAAGCAGGCATTAAATGTTCTTTATCAATCTTTAATTCTATTCACTAAGGCCGCGGCGCCATTAATGCCCTTTTTGGCCGAAGAAATTTACAAAGGATTGGAGGGAAAAATGGAATCAGTCCATTTAGAGGATTGGCCCAAAATCCAGGGAAAGCTGATTAATGAAAAATTAGAAGTAGAAATGGTTTTTGTCCGGCAAGTTTGTGGTTTGGGACAGGCCATGCGCAAGGGCGCCAGCATTAAAGTAAGACAGCCCTTAGTTAAATTAAAAATTTCCGCCAAAGGCGGATCCGCCGTAGGCGGAAAAAATAATAAGGAACTAATTAATTTAATAAAAGACGAGCTGAATGTTAAGGAAGCAGTTTTTGTCGGTCAGATTAAAGACGAGCCGGGCTGGTTAAGCGGAGAGGAAGAAGGGATTAAAATTTCTTTGAATAAGGAAATTACCCCTGCGCTTAGAGAAGAGGGTTTTATCAGGGAATTCTTAAGAGCGGTGCAAGATCAAAGAAAAGAAGCGGGGTTGAAACCTGTTGATAAAATCAACGTTTTCTACCAAGCCGGTAAAGAATGGGTCGTGGTTTTGCAGGCGCAAAAGAACCAGATCTTGAGAGAGGTGATGGCGGAAGACCTGATTTTTCAGGAAAACAGCGAAGCCAAGATGGAAGAAGTGGATTTCAATGGCGAAAAGGTTTTTTTCCGGGTTGAGAAAATTAATGTTTAAGATACCAAATTGTTTTTACGCCACCGCACCCAAGCAATCGTTTTGAAAAAAGAAAATATCGGCGAGGCGGACGAGAATCTTTGGGTTTTTACTGAGGGTTATGGTCTGATTAAGCTCTTTGCCAAAAGCATTAAAAAAATGGATTCGAAATTGAGAAGCCAGGTCCAAGTGTTTTATCTTGTAGAGATAGAGTTTATCGAAGGTAAAATCAAAAAAAGATTGATTGACGCGACGCTGATAGATAAATTCTCCGGGATAAGAAAAGACCTTTTAAAGATCCGGTTGGCATACTCTTTCGCCAAAGTTTTCCGCCTTTTGACAAAAATTCAAGAATCGGATAAAAAACTTTGGCGGTTATTAAGGAACTTTTTTGAGAATCTTAATCAGGAACAATTGTCGCGAGAACAATCATTATTATTCTATTATTATTTTTTGTGGAATTTTTTGCGGATTCTGGGTTATCGGCCGGAGCTGGGCGCTTGCCTTGTTTGTCGAAAAAGGATTGATTTTTCTTCCCCTGTATTTTGGCAGGAAAAAGAGGGGGGATTGGTTTGCCAAGATTGTTTAGCAAAAACAGGAACAAAGCCAGAGAAAGCCAATTCGGAAACCATCAGATTTTTACAAAATATCATTACCCAAGAGTGGGAAGCAGTCAGAAAAATGAGTTTTAGCCGTTTGGTCATTAAGGATTTAAAACAAATCAGCCAAAATTATCTTTTTAACCATTTAAGCCACCGATGAAAATCATTAACAAAAAATATTTTATTACGATTTTAGGGATCATTGTTTTTTTAATCGTGGTTGGCCTTTGGTATTTCCAGAGGAATATTTTTTCCAAAGAAACGCTGAAACTGGAAATTTTGGGCCCGGATACGATTGAAGCCGGTCAAGAAGTTGATTACGTTTTAAAATACAAGAATAACGGCGACATCGCCTTGATTAACCCAAAATTATCTTTTGAATATCCGGAAAATTCATTAACAGATGATAATAAAAAGAGGGTGGAGAAGGCGCTGGAGGATATTTATCCGGGCGAAGAAAAGACCCTGGTTTTTTCCGGCCGGATTTTCGGTAAAGAAGGGGAGCTGAAAAAAGCCCAGGCGAGCATTGAGTTTCAATTAAGGAATTTGAAAGCGAAGTACGAAGTTTCTACCAGTCAGTCAATACTGATTAAGTTTTCGCCTCTTACTTTTGAATTGGATCTGCCTTCCCGCTTAGAAGCGGAAAAGGATTTCAGTTTTTCTTTGAATTATTTTTCCAATATTGATTATCCGTTGTCGCAATTAAGAGTGAAGATGGAATATCCTTCTAGTTTTGAGTTTATTGAAAGTCGGCCCGTGGCGATTGAGCAAAGCGAATGGTCTTTGCCGATCTTAAACAAAGCTGAGGGCGGTCGAATCGTGGTTTCCGGCCGGATTAAGGGCGAAATCGGCGAGCAGAAAACATTCAAAGCCAGTTTGGGCATGTGGCAAGAGGGCAATTTTGTTCCCCTGAAAGAGACGGTTAAGGCGGTGGAAATTGTTAAGCCCATGGTTTATCTTTCCCAATTAGTGAACGGCGGTTTGGAATATGTCGCCGCGCCCGGAGAAATGCTTCATTACGAAATTTTCTTTAAAAATATCGGCGCTACTCCATTCGAAAACCTGTTTTTAGTGGTTAATTTAGACGGGGAATTGTTTGATCTGGAAACCATCAGGGCGAATAATGCCAGTTATCGGGCAGGCGATAAAACAATTCTTTGGGATTGGAAAAAGAATTCCGCGTTGAGGTTTCTGCCGGAAAACGAAGAAGGCAAGATGGAGTTTTGGGTTGAAGTGAGAGACGCGGTTTTGCCTACGGCGGGCAAAAACCCGGTTTTAAAAAACAGCGTTGACCTTTCGATAGTCAAAGAAGAGTTTTCCATCAAAGTAAAAACAAAATTAGTTCTGGAACAGAGGGCTTATTTTACCAACGAGGCCTTCGGCAACAGTGGTCCTTTGCCTCCACAGGTCGGCCAAGCCACCACCTTCACTATTACCTGGAAGGCCAAGAACGTTTATAATGATGTAAGCGATGCCAAGATCAAAGCGGTTTTGCCCGTCGGGTTAAGTTTAACCGGCCAGCTTCTGCCGCGGGATGCCAAATTTGTTTTTGATTCTGTTTCCCGGGAAATAATTTGGGATGTGGGCGATATCGTAGCCGGGACAGGAGGCAATGAGCCGAGTTTTTCTTTCCAGGTTTCTTTGATGCCGAGCGCCGCTGACCGGGGCCAGGCCGCGAAAATAATTAATACCGCCACTGTCATCGCCACCGATGACTGGACTCAAGAAAGCGTATCCGGTCAGGCGAGCGAGGTGATGACAACGGGGTTAAGCGACACTGGTTTTGATACGAATCGGGGAATCGTGCAATAATTAATAATCGCTAATCAATCTCTAATTTACTCGCAAATATTCGCGAATTAAATTCGTGATTGATTGGAGAAATTTTATGGCAGATTTGATGGAAAAAGTTGTTTCTCTGTGTAAAAGGCGGGGTTTTGTGTTTCCGGGATCAGAAATCTACGGCGGCTTGGCCAATACTTGGGATTACGGGCCATTAGGGACAGAGCTGAAAAACAATCTTAAACAGGCCTGGTGGAAATACTTTGTTCAAAATCGCGAGGATATTGTCGGCATCGACACCGCTGTTATTCTGAATCCCAAAACCTGGCAGGCCTCCGGTCATATCGACACTTTTAATGAGCCATTAATTGAATGCAAAAAATGCCATCAGCGGTTTAGGGAAGACGCCCTTGAACAAAAAGTTTGTCCCAATTGTAAAAGCAATGATTTTACCGAAGCGCGGCCTTTTAATAATCTTTTTAAAACATTCATTGGCCCAGTTGAGGATTCTTCTTCTCTTGCTTATTTGCGCGGGGAAACCGCCCAAGGGATTTTTATTAATTTCGCCAACATTCTGAATACGGAAAGAAAAACATTGCCTTTTGGCATTGCCCAGATCGGCAAGGCCTTTCGGAACGAAATCACTCCCGGTAATTTTATTTTCAGGACAAGGGAGTTTGAACAAATGGAAATAGAGTATTTTATTCCCGAGCCGGAAAAAGACGATGATTGGCAAAAGTGGTTTGTGCTTTGGCAAAAAGAAATCCATTCCTGGTTGGATTATGTCGGTGTTGATTCCCAAAAAATATCTGACTTCGAGGTTTCCGAGGAGGACCGAGCCCACTATTCCAAAAAAACAATTGATTTTGAGTATGAGTTTCCTTTCGGTAAAAAAGAACTTTTGGGACTGGCCTACCGTACCGATTTTGATTTAAAGAACCACGAAAAGTTCTCTGGCCAAAATTTAAAATATAAAGACCCTGAATCCCAAAAAGAGTTTTGGCCGCACGTGATTGAACCGAGCTTCGGAATTGATCGGCTTTTCTTAGCCATCTTATTAGACGCCTATACTCAAGACGGAGAACGAATGGTTTTGAAATTAAAACCGCAATTAGCGCCGTATAAGGCAGCGGTTTTTCCATTGTTGGCCAATAAACCAGGGTTGGTTAAGATGGCTCGTTCGGTATTCGATAAACTCAGGCCGATCTTCCAGATCGCTTGGGATGATCGCGGCAATATCGGCAAGCGTTATTATGCCCAAGACGAAATTGGAACGCCATGGGCAATCACTTGCGATTTTCAAACACTTGAAGACGAAACCGTGACTGTTCGCGACCGCGACACGGCTAAACAAGAAAGAGTGAAAATCAGTGATCTGGTTGATTTTCTAAATAATAAAATTAAATAAAAATGCTCAAAAGATTTGTCTTAAAGAACGGCTTGAAAACCCTGTTTTTCCCCATGAAGAATACCGAAGCGGCGACGCTTTTGTTTTTGACCAGAACGGGATCAAAATATGAAACCAAAGACAATAACGGCATTTCCCACTTATTAGAGCATCTGCTTTTCCGAGGGACGAAAAAATACCCGTTGCCCACTGATATTTCCCGCGCCCTGGATGGGGTAGGCGGTATTTACAACGCTTTTACCGACAAAGAAATGCTGGGTATTATCGTTAAGGTTACTCCGGAAAACTTTTCTTTGGCCGCAGAGATTATTTCTCAAATGGCGAGCCATCCTCTCTTAGAAGAAAAAGAGATTGAAAAAGAAAAAAGGATTGTGGGAGAGGAAATTAATATGAGGGAAGATATGCCGCAAATCCAGGTAATGGATTTTTTTGAAGAGGTTTTATACGGCGATCAGCCGGCCGGTTGGCCCGTTATCGGTGAAAAGAAAATTCTTGAGAAGCTTGACCGCCATGATTTAATGAGCTATTTCAAAAAATCATTTGTGTCCCAAAATTCAATAATTTCCATTGCCGGCAAGTTATCAGAAAGGGTAGTAGTTCGGCAGATCAACAAACATTTTTCTTTTAAAGGCGCTGATTCAGCGGCTGAGAAAAAAGCGATTATAGAAAAGCAAGTTTCTCCGGTGATGGAATTGAGGTTCAAGGACACAGATCAGTCTCATCTTTGTTTGGGCGTCAGGGGGTTCAATGCTTTTGCGCCGCAAAAATATGTTTTGGAAATAATTGCCGCCATTTTGGGAGGGATGATGAGCTCCCGGCTTTTTATTGAAATCAGGGAAAAGGCGGCCATGGCCTATTATTTAAAGACCGAAGCGGAAGAGTATACCGACAGCGGTTATTTGGTGACTCATGCCGGCATTGCCAGTAATCGGCTGGGCGAGGCAATTAAGATTATCTGCCGAGAGTATCAGCGGTTAAAATCGCAAAGCGTGCCTTTGAAGGAATTAAACAAAGCGAAAGAAAGCATCCGCGGCCATTTCAAATTGAATTTGGAAACCTCGGAGCATTTCGCCAGTTTCTTCGGATTGCAGGAGATCTTGGGGAAAAAGATTTTGACGCCCGATCAAGAGTGGCGGCAGATTGCCAAAATCACTTCAAATGATATTCTGAAAGTAGCCAAAGAGATTTTTGTGCCGGCCCGGTTGAATTTAGCCATTATTGGCCCGCATAAAGATAAGAAAGAGTTTAAGAATATTTTAAAGGTTTAAGGTCATGGAAAAAGTCGCTTTCGAGTTCACTTGGGGAACGATCGTTAAAATCGGGATTTTAATAATCTCGCTAGTGGCGATTTACCAATTAAAAGACGTTTTTTTACTGACGATCTTCGCCGTTATCATTTCCCTTTTATTCGAGCCGCCGATCGGATATCTGCAGAAGAAAAAAATCCCGCGCACCATTGCCGCCGCCTTGGTCTATTTCTTTTTCTTTGCTATTCTCGCTTTTCTAATTTATCTTTTCGCTCCGCTTTTGATTGTGGAAATTAGTAATTTTTCCCAATCGTTCTCGCAATATTTCGAAAAACTTTCTCCGCCCTTAAGAGTGTTGGGAATCGAGGGTTTTGACAGTTTGGAGGGCTTTATCAGTCTTTTAGAGGGGACGCTTTCCCGGGTGGCGCAAAATATTTTCAGCGCTCTTTTCTCGCTTTTTGGCGGGTTTTTGACGACGATTTTCGTCATTTTCTTTGCTTTCTTTTTGTCCCTAGAGCAGCGAGTAGTGGAAAACGTGCTTTGCTTCTTTTTCTCCTCGGAATCAAAAGAAACGGTTTTAGATCTCTGGCGGCGCTGTCAGAGAAAAGTCAGCGGCTGGTTTTTGAGCCGGGCCTTGGGATGTCTTTTTGTCGGCGTTTTGACTTATATCTCATTACTGATATTGCAGTCGGATTACGCTTTTTCTTTCGGTTTAATCTCGGCGATCCTCAATTTTGTCCCGATTTTGGGTTCTTTCGCCGCCGGAATTTTAATATTTTTATTTTTAGCTATTACCAGTCCGCTGAAAGCGATTTTCGCCGTTATTATTTTTACTTTAATACAACAGATTGAAAATAATGTCATCACCCCGATTTTAAATAAAAAGTTCGTTGGGTTGTCTCCAAGCCTGGTTTTGTTATCATTGGCAGTCGGCGGGGCTTTGGGCGGCGGTTGGGGCGCGATTCTGGGCGTTCCTCTTTTGGGAATTGTGATTGAGTTTGTCAAAGAGTTTGTGAAAGAAAAAAAAGAGACGTCGGAATTGTAAATTGTCAGCCTACGGCTGATCCGCCACAGGCGGAAAAATTGAAAATTGAGAACATGCCCATTCTCTACATCGTTGCCACTCCCATCGGAAATTTACAGGATATCAGCTCCCGCGCCATTGAAACATTGAAGGGAGTTGATTTAATTTTGGCTGAAGATACGCGGACAACAAAAAAACTTCTTCAGCATTATAACATTGCAACATCTCTTATTAGTTATCACCAGCATAGTCAGCTGCAAAAAGTTGATTACATTTTAGATTTACTGCGAAAAGGCAAAAATCTGGCCTTGATTTCTGATGCGGGTACGCCCGGGATTTCTGACCCCGGCAATAAGTTAGTGGCAGAAGTGGTTAAGTCATTAAGCGATTCAGTAAAAATCATATCGATCCCGGGACCAACGGCGTTGGCGGCCGCGGCCAGTGTTTGCGGGTTTAATATGGACAAGTTTTTGTTTTTGGGTTTTCCGCCAACGAAAAACAAAAGGCAAAAATTCTTTAGAGAGGTTTTGGAATCAAAATACCCGGTAATTTTATACGAATCCTCCCACCGCATTCTCAAAACCCTTGAGGGATTAAGTGTTCTAGCTTCTAGCGTCCAGCTTCTAGCTTCTAGAGCGGTGGTCTGTCAGGAATTAACTAAAATGTTTGAAAAAACATACCGGGGGACAATCCTGGAGGTTCTTGATAAAATAAAGGATCAGGATTTAAGAGGGGAGTTTGTGATTGTCGTTAGCAATCAAAGATCAAAAAATAATGACTAAATTTTACATTACGGCCGCCATCCCTTATGTTAATTCCCGGCCGCACGCGGGCCATGTTTTGGAATTTGTTCAGGTTGATGCGCTTAAGAGGTATCACCAGCTTTTGGGCGAGGAGGTGTTATCTCTTTCCGGAGGAGATGAGAACGCCTTGAAAAACGTTCAGGCCGCGGAAAGAGCCGGCCGGCCGCTCAAAGAATTCATTGATGAAAATACCGAGGCCTTTCGCCAATTAGCGATAAAACTGAATGCCGGATTTGATATTTGGCAAAGAGGCAGCGACCAGAAATATCATTTTCCTTCCAGCCAAAAACTTTGGGAATTATGTGCCAAGGCGGGGGACATCTACAGAAAAACTTATAAAGGGCTCTATTGTGTTGGCTGCGAGGCATTTTTTGCCCCGGAGGATTTAAACGAAAAGGGGGAGTGCCCAGAGCATAGCGGGAAAAAACTCGATGAAGTAGAAGAAGAGAATTATTTTTTTGCGCTTTCAAAGTATCAGGAGAAAATTATTCAGCTTATCGAAGGGGGAGATCTTAAAATTGCCCCCGAGTTTAGAAAGAATGAAGTGTTGAGTTTTTTGAAAAGCGGGCTTTCTGATATCTCTATTTCCCGAACTAATGAAAGAGCAAAAAATTGGGGCGTGCCCGTGCCCGGCGATCCGTCCCAGCGTCTATATGTCTGGATGGATGCTTTGCAGATTTATCAAACCGGCATTGGTTTCGGCTGGGACGAAAAGAAATACAAGAAATGGTGGCCGGCTGATATTCACGTTATCGGTAAAGGCATTAGTCGGTTTCACGCGGTTTACTGGCCGGCATTCTTGCTTTCGGCCGGATTGGCCGTTCCTAAAAGTATTTTAATCCATGGCTATTTAACCGTTAATGGAAAAAAGATAAGCAAATCAGACCCTTCAACCGTGATTGATCCGTTTCCGATTATCGAAAAATACGGCGCTGATGTTATCCGTTATTATCTTTTAGCCAAGGTTTCTCCTTTTGACGACGGCGATTTCTCTGAAAATCGGTTAAAGGAAGTTTATAATGCCGATCTGGCTAGTGGTCTGGGTAATCTAGCGGCTCGAGTTTTAACCATGGTGGCGAATTATTGCGACGGCAAGGTGCCGAAAATAAACCAGGATCCGGACAGTCATCCGTTGAGAGTCGATGAAAGTATTTATAACTGGAAAAAGGCCTGGGCTGATTTAGATAAGGGTATGGCTGAGTTTCGTTTTAACGACGCCTTAGCAGCGATTTGGCGTTTTATCGGTGAAGCCGATAAGTATGTTGACCAGCAAAAGCCCTGGCAAATGGCAAAAGAGGGGAAACAAGAAGAATTAAACTGGGTTTTGTACGGACTTTTGGACTCTTTACACCAGGTTGCTTGGCAGATTTATCCGTTTCTGCCAGAGGCGGCGCTGAGGCTCGCCGAAGCGTTGCAGATCAAGAAGCTTTTAGTCAAAAACCCGCTTAATAAAGACAGCTGGGCTAACATTAAGCCGGGAACAAAAATTAATAAGCTGGCGCCGCTCTTCCCACGTTTAATCGCAGTGGATAAATAAGCTTGACTTTTACCCTCAATAGGGGTAGATTATCACTATTGCGCTTATGAAGAAGATTTTACTGAAAATAGGCGATTTGTGCACCCTGCTTAATATCCCGGGAACGAGCAGCCTGGTTTTGGCGACTATTATTTTGTTGGTTACCCTGATTGATTGGGCGGAGTATTTAAGTTCTCAAATTTAACATAAAATAGCGAAAAATAGAGATTTTCACCCCGCCCCCAAGCGGGTTTCTGTTATTTGATAAACGTTCTGGATGTAGTAATATTAAACAATGAAACATTTTTATCATAGTATTTCGGTTTTCATAGCGGTGGTTTTGGGCGCCGCGAAACATAAACTAGGGGATTTCTTAGAAGACCTGATCGATTTTTTAGAATTAGAAAAAATCAAAGGAGAAGAAACTATTTTGTGGGAACATTATTTAACAATAAGATATAGAAAGGACGTTTATCGTTGAACCTGACCGTGCTCGCCCTTGACAAGAGTCTTGGCAAGTGGTTAAAGGATAATATCAATATGAAAAAGGTTTCTTCCGCACAATATTGGTTTTATTCCTACTTTTTAACCCTCGCGGGAGGTAATCTTTTGACTGCGCGCTAATTCTCCAAAATTCTAAGAGCGACGAGCAAAAGAAACCTCCTCAAGAGGTCTTTTTTAATTCAAATCAATAAATTTATGGCTAACAACATAAGAAAATTAAATAAACGATTAAACCAGATTGCTTTTTGGTTTTATTATCCTTTTATTTCTACGAGGCCGGTTTCGGGCAGTGGAAAGGATAATAACTGATTACTTTCAGAAAAATCCTTTCAACTTTCTACAACTGGTCTCGTGGAGGCCAGTTTTTGTTCTTTTCACAATTAGAAGAAAGGAGTGAACAGTGAAGACAAACGCGGTTCCATTTTTAGGAAAGGGGTGGCGGACCCCGCTGGACACAATAAAGGCCACTGCCGTTCTTCAATCGGCGGAGAGGATTCTGATCCCGCTCTGCACGAACTACTGTGAAGACCATAAGGGCATAGCTTTGCGAGCTAAAGGGAATAAGGCCGTTCTCTTAACCGCTGATCTCATTTGGGGAATTGACAACATGCCGGTTTGCGTTGAAGAGATTGTGATCACGACAGCGGGAGAAAAATACCCTGACTTTCCAGTAATTTGGGCAGGGATTCATCCCGGCGTGCGCGATCGGCTTGATGCGCGAGAGCAGATGGCCCTAAATTATCTCGCGCTCGAAGACATGATTACCCGTCCCTTACAAGAACGCCTTGGGGATGTGGTGAAAATGTTCCCCATGGAGGAATTGTTTTCGTCGGTAATAGTGCTGGCCGAACAAGAAGTGAAAAAAGCAGCCAATGCCGCCCTAAGTACGGCTCAACAGCTGAAAAACTTGGGGAAATACGGTTATGCTGAATTAGGGTTAGAGAAAATCCGACAGAGGGTTTTGTCTAACTGGGTGGCCTATATGGCTACGGTTATAATGATCGAGAACCGCAGAACGATAGTTCTGGATCCGGAAAGCCATCTACTTTACTGGGAAGGGCTCATACCCTTTCTTACAGAAACTCCGCCGTTGTTTGTGCCGCCACACAGGCAACCGCTTGGGTATTAGACAGAGGCGGCACGATGAAGACCTCGTGCCGCCAATGTAAATTTTAAAATATTATGAAGTTAAAATCGGATAAAAAAATAATTATCATTGATGGCCATCAAGATGTGATCGGCAATATTTTAGTTTTAACCGGAAAAGATATCAGGCAAAGAGGAACAACTATCGGTCCAAAAAAACAAGGGATTCAAGAAATAAACCAAGTGGATATTCCCAGATTAAAACGAGGGAAACTAACCGCTGCTTGCTGGGCGATTTGTTCTGAAGAAATAAAAAACGGCAAATTCGTTACGGTGGATAATCCCTTAGAGTTTGCGCTTAATCAAATTGATTTTGCCAAAAAACTGATTAAAGAAAATAGTTTTTTAATTCAAGTGTTAAAAGTAAGCGATATTCTACAGGCAAAGAAAGAAAATCGATTTGGGGTAATTTTGGCTATTGAGGGCGCCCCCTTTTTAGGAAACGATTTGGCAGTCCTGACCATTCTTCATAAATTAGGAATAAGGGTGCTGGGATTGACTTGGAATAAGAGCAACTCCTTAGCTGACGGCGCTGCCGACGAGTTTTTCAATAGAGGTTTAACCAAATTAGGAGAAAAAGCGGTAAAAGAAATGAATCGATTGGGAATAACCATAGATGTTGCTCATTTAAATCAGGCTGCTTTTAAAGATGTTCTGAAGACGACAATAAAGCCGGTCATCTGTTCACATTCTAATCCTCGGTATTTTTGTGATCATTCCCGACTTCTATCTGATGAGCAGATTAAGGCTTTGGCTCGAAACGGTGGGGTTATCGGACTTTCTTTTGTCGATAAGTTTTTAGGCGAAAAGAAGAATAAATCATTGATACAATTATTAGACCAGATTGATCATATAGTTAATATTGCAGGGATAGATCATATTGGTATCGGCAGTGATTTCGACGGCATTATTTCTGGTTCATTAGTCAAAGGGTTGGAAGATGTAACTTGTTATCCCCGCCTTATAAAGGCATTGATGAACCGTGGTTATAATGACAAGGATATTAAAAAGATCATGGGAGAAAATTTATTGAGAGTTCTTTGTAAAACCTGGGAAGAACATCATAAGTAAATCGAAAGGAGGTCAGAATGATTGTATTGAGAGCATTGGTCCCTCCTCGGGATTCTCTTTTGCAACTTGCCAAAGAAGCATTCCCGGGAGAAGGGGATTCAGCGTTAAGTATTTTCTTAAAGGAAGGCAAAACAACGGCGCGGCGTTACTCTCTCTGGCAAGAAGACGAGTTAATTGGAGCGGTAACTTACGAAATAATCCCACTAACCGCAGGGTATTTAATATACCTGTCGATTATAGCCATTTTTAAAAAATGGCAAGGTCAAGGATTATCTAAGCAGCTTTACTGTCCTCTCGCATTTTTTCGTCAGATTACCGTTGCCGCCTTAACGACCCAAGAGCCGGCAGTGCATCATGTTTTCTGCGAGGCCGTGCGTCGCTACGGGTTTAACAGTGTTTGGCCAACAGGCGAGAGAGTTCGGGTGCAGGAGGATATTCGCGCATTAGGAAGAAATATTCTACAGGTCAAGGGATTAGATTCCAGCCTAGATGATTATCTGGTGCGTCGTAGTTACAGGTATTCGCCGGGGCGACAGAACGATGCGCTGTTCGGGGTCGGTCCGCGAGACGGAGTGTTAGTTATCGCCGTTAAGTAAAAAAGATGATTCTTCCCAGGTTTCATCTTTTGCATACTTTGTAGTATTAAATAAATAACTTAATTCAATATGATTATAGATATCCATACACATATTGGAGTCAGCTGGAAAAGAGTTTTCCATAATCTTTTTCCTTCCTCACAGGCGGCCAATGACCTGGTTCTTAAAATGGAAAAGAGCGGTATAGATTTTGCGGTTGTGTTTCCTTTTGAGACCACTTTATACGACGATCCCAGGATATACGAACGAAATATACACCTCGGGCTGACAGAGTTTCCTTATAAGCTGGAGAACGAAATACTTTTGTTACAAGTTGAGGCCGTTGGCAAGGGAAAACTTTTGCCGTTTTTAGCGATTGATCCAAAAAGAAAGGTGCGGGCGCAAATAGTACAGCTTGAAAAGTTAGTGTCACAACATCAGGTTTTAGGATTGAAAATACACACGCAGGCGACTTTTTCAAAAGCTACGGATTTAATTGGGTCGCCATTCATTGATTTTGTTCGCAGGCACGAATTACCCCTTTTGTTTCATACTCATACTTCTGAACATGCTAATCCAGTTTATGTTTTAGAATTGGCGTTGCGGTACCCCGATATTAATATGTGCGCCGCGCATTTTGGCGGATTTATCAAAGAGTTTTATGAGAAAATAGACAAAGAAAATCCGGGCAATTTATTTATTGATTGCTCTCCTCTTTTGGTCTGTTCAAAATTAACACCGTTGGCGGCTAAAAAGCGTGGTTTTGAGATTCTTCCGCTTGATTATAATAATCCGAGAAATGTTATTTTTGAAATGGCTAAACATTACCCGGATCGTCTTATGTTCGGCAGCGACGAACCCTTCTCTACTTATATTAATCCTCGGATAGATTACTTTCCCCCAGTTTTTAGCGATCTGAAAGAAAATGTCGGAATTTTAAAGACATTGCCCAAAGCAACTCTTGAGAAGGTTACTTTTACCAATGCCAAAAGGTTTTTGGGTAAGAAATTTAAAAGTCGGTTAATATGAAAATATTTTATGTTTTAAATAGTAGTTGGTGGCAAAACCAGATTTCTGTTTTGCAGAAGCTGGTTTTGGGATGTTGAGGTAGCTTATTCTTATCCTTTCGACCTTCTTAAACTGGCTTCTAAAAACATTTTCTAATTTGAAGCCAATAGAAAGGAGGAACGATGAAGCGTTGGACATTCCGAGGTCGCTGCACCTGGCAGTGGACATAGGTTCAAGGGGGCCCGAAAGGCGTCGGGCCCCCAATTCTTGTATATTTGTGTTGACAAATGATTATTTTTAGATAAGATGACATATATGATAGGACAAAGGGCACAAAACTTCTTTTACTTTAGCTACTTCTACGGTCTTTTCCAGAGACTAGTTTTAGAGCGTTAAAGTAAGGGAATTTTCTATAATCTTTGACTCTCTTAAACTGGTCTCTTGAAGGACCAGTTTTAATTTCCAGGAAAGGAGGAAGCAATGTCCCGAATAACTCAATGGAGTTTCCGGGGGCGATGCACGTTCAATTTCTAAGATAGGACGGGAACGCGAGAATCATGTCGGCGTTCCCGTCCCAATCCCTATGACTAAAAAAATACTGAAATCTTTAATTTATTACTATTATTACCCTTCTATTTTGCCAGAGGTTAGTTTTGGCGTGTTGAGGTAATAATAGTAATTAGTATCCTTGACTCTCTAAAACTGGTCTCTCGGCGGGCCAGTTTTTGTTTTAGTCGAGACCGATAGTTCTTTGATCAGAAAGGAGGTAGTTATGGTCCGTTGGTCTTTCCGCGGCCGTTGTACTTTCCGCTACAGGCTGCGGATATCGTAACAGAGGAGGCGACGGAGTTTCCGCCGTCGCCCCCTCGTTATCTTTTTAAAGAGAGGAGGTGTGGAATGAAAAACAGAAAGATTATCTTAATTGTTATTCTTTCTGTCGCCGTTCTTGTTGCCGCAATGCTAATACTGATCATTAGTCACGGCGATGAGGGTAGTGTGTTGATCCCATGGTGGGCGGTTCTTTATCCAGTGGGCTACTAAAAAAAGATGAACGAAAAGCGTCTCGAGAAGCCTCGGGGCGCTTTTGTATTTAGGCAAACTGAATTAAAATAAGTTTATGATAATTGATACTCATTGCCATTTGAATTTCCGGGCGTATGACCACGATCGGGACGAAGTCATTCGGCGGACTTTGGCTGAAAACGTTTGGATGATTAATGTCGGCTCGCAATTAGAAACGAGCAAGAAGGCGGTTGAATTAGCTCAAAAATATCCTCAAGGAATTTATGCCTCAGTCGGTCTTTACCCTCTTCATATTCCAGGAGTGGCGGATTTAATCAAGGGCAAGCTTGATCCGGAGGAAGCAATAACTCAAGAGATGGTTAATAATTTTAATATCAATGATTATAGAAAACTTATTATAAGCTCAAAGAAAGTTGTCGCTATCGGTGAGATCGGTTTGGATTATTATTGGCGACCGAAGAGTAAAATAAAACTAGAAACATTTAAAAATCTTCAAATACAAGGTCTGTTATCACAGATCGCCTTGGTAGATGAATTAAACCTGCCGATTATTTTCCATTGTCGAATGGCTCATAATGATTTGATTGATATCTTGAAAACCAGGGATAATCTTCTTGGCGTGATCCATTCTTTTACGGGGACAATAGAGCAAATGCAGCAATATTTAGGGAAAGGATTATATTTGGGCTTTAATGGAATCATTTTTAAGCAGATCATGGGTATAAACTGGCAAGAGATTATCAAAACCGCACCGTTAGATAGAATTTTAGTCGAAACCGATTCCCCATACCTTATTCCGCCGAATGTCAGCGTGGTTCAGCGTTTAGATCAGCGTGATTCAGCGAACCTGCGCAACGAACCTTTGTTCGTGAAGCAGGTTGTTCAAGAGATTGCGAGAATAAAAAATATCAGTTATGAAGAAGTATCGGAAATCACTACTAAAAATGCGAGAACGTTATTTAGAATATGAGTTATAATCCTCAAGAAATAGAGAAAAAGTGGCAGAAAAAGTGGGCAGAAGCTGAACTATATAAAGCGGCTGATTTTGATAAGAAGCCCAAGTTTTTTGCCTTGATAGAGTTTCCTTATCCGTCTGGCGCCGGTCTCCATGTCGGCCACGCGCGGTCCTGGTCGGCCATGGATGCTTATTCAAGGAAGAAGCGGATGGCCGGATTTAATGTTCTATATCCCATGGGCTGGGATGCTTTTGGTTTGCCGGCAGAAAACTATGCCATTAAAATGGGCAAGCATCCTTCAAAAACCGTGGGAGAGAATATTCAGCGCTTTAAAGAGCAGTGCCAGAATTTAGGGCTTTCTTTTGACTGGTCGCGGGAAATTAATACCACTGACCCGCAATATTATAAATGGACTCAATGGATTTTTCTGAAACTTTTAGAAAAGGGTCTGGCCTATCGGGCCGAGACACCGGTTAATTGGTGCCCGTCGTGCAAAACTACCTTGGCGAATGAGGAAGTTTTAGCCGATGGTAGCCACGAAAGATGTGGCAAGCCAACGGAAAAACGTTCACAAAAACAATGGCTATTTAAGATTACCGCTTACGCCCAGCGATTGCTGGACGATTTAAATCTGGTTGATTTTTCGCCTAAGATTAGGATTCAACAAGAGAATTGGATTGGGAGATCGGAGGGAGCGACAATTAAATTTGAAATTTTAAATTCGAAATTTGAAATTAAGGTTTTTACGACGCGGACGGATACGATTTTCGGCGTTACCGGATTAGCGGTCGCGCCGGAGCACGAAATTATATCAAAAATTAAGGATCAGATATTAAATATTTCCGAAGTTGAGGACTATATTGCCAAAGCAAAAAAGAAAAGTGAAACCGAGAGGACTGATTTGACCAAAGAAAAAACCGGGGTACAACTAAAAGGGGTTTTTGCGATTAATCCGGTTAATCAGGAAAAAATTCCGATTTTGGTGGGCGACTACGTCGTCGCCAATTACGGCGGCGGGGCAGTGATGGTGGTGCCGGCCCATGATAAAAGAGATAATCAATTTGCTAAGAATCTCGGCTTAGAAATTAAAGAAGTTGTTGTCAGCGACCGCAACAAAGGCAATGGCGAGGTTTTTTGCGATTACGGGACCTTGATTAATTCCGGAGAGTTCAACAGTTTATCGTCGCAAGAAGCAATTTCTAAGATTGTCGCTTGGCTGGAAAAAAGAGGGGCAGGAGAAAAAACCATCACTTATCATTTGCGCGACTGGATTTTTTCCCGTCAGCATTATTGGGGAGAACCTATCCCTGTGGTTTATTGCGCTAATTGCGCAAAAACCACAGGAAGTACCAAGCACCAAGTTCCAATTACCAATATAAATGGAATCGACTATGCAATCATTCCGGTGCCGGAAAAGGATTTGCCGGTGGAATTGCCTTATGTGGAAAAGTACGAGCCATCAGGCACGGGTGAGTCGCCTTTAGCAAAAATTGAGAATTGGGTAAATGTAGCTTGCCCTGAGTGCGGGTCCGCCGCACGAAGGGAGACAGACACGATGCCTAATTGGGGCGGGTCTAACTGGTACTACCTCGGCTATTTGTTATCAAATAGCCTCGGAACGAAAAATGAAAAAGGAAAAAGTAAAAAGGAAACTAATAATGTCTTTGAAGAATGTAAAAAACAAATTAAGTACTGGATGCCGGTGGATATTTATCAAGGCGGGTTTGAACATACGACCTTGCATTTGCTTTATTCAAGATTTATCTATAAATTTCTTTACGATATCGGTGTAGTGCCAACGCCAGAGCCGTACGCTAAAAGGCGGTCGCACGGTATTGTTTTGGGCCCGGATAACCGGAAAATGTCAAAATCATTCGGCAACGTGGTTAATCCGGATGATATTGTTGCCAAATACGGCGCCGATACTTTGCGGCTTTACGAAATGTTTATGGGCCCGTTTGATCAGGCCATTTCCTGGTCAGAACAGAGCTTGCAGGGCTGCTCTCGGTTTTTAAATCGGGTTTGGCAGTTGTTTGAAAATAATGTCAAAACCGAAAAAACGCCTAATGATCTTTTAAGGAAATTGCACCAGACGATCAAAAAAGTCAGTGAGGATATTGAGGATTTAAAGTTTAACACTCTGGTTGCCTCCTTAATGGAGTTTATTAATGATTGGCAAGACAGTTATCTGTCTAAGGGCG
>CAZKCH010000003.1:0-46777 GCA_964551525.1 uncultured Candidatus Saccharibacteria bacterium | reverse complement strand
GTTTTACGGTTGACTCAACCGGCTATTTAACTTCCTCCGGAGCTTTTTCATTCGGCGATTCCATCCCTGATGGAAATAACTACAATACCATTGGTACAGGTGATGCTTCACATACGGCAACGGGCGAAGTCACCAGTTCCTCTGATCTTTTGGTTTCCGGCGATCTTGAGGTTGATACTAATTTATTTGCTGATAACACAATTACTCAAGCCAGCGGCAAAGACACCATTCTCAAAGGCAAGATTGACAGGAAAGCCACTGGTGGTACACAGTATTCAGCATATGTTTATGATACTGCTAAAGACTCTGACGGAGGAGCCTGGAGATATTCCGAGAAAGCTAAAAATTCCTCATGGTATAACGAAACAATTGACAATACAGGAGCTGCTTGTGTGATTGCTTCCAATGACCGCTGCGGAAGTAAGGAATTTCCCCAGAAAGCAATTTTATTGGCGACCAGTGGCGGCTTATATGTCTTTGATGCCAAGGACAATACTTTATGGATGAAGTTTGCGGCCGCCTCAATGAACATTCTTGAAAGCTCAAGTGTTTGGGGTATTTCTGCATCAAACGGTGTTATTTATGTAGGCTTAGGCTCTTACCTTCTTACTCGAATCGATTTCACTACTGATTCATCTTATTGCTACCATGGAAGTACATTCTTAGGTACTTATAAGGGTAATCTATCTCAAAGAAACGCCGCTAAAGATACTGACGGTATTGCTGCCAAAGCTGCAGTTGGTACCAATCCTGCTTCTGTCTATGATATTGCCCCTCCGCAAATTATCAATGGCAAAACTTATGTGGCTATTGCTACCGACTACTACTTAAGCGTTATTAATGAAATGGATAATACCGCTTATGCCTATTCCGATGTCACTGGTGACGATTATTACGGTGTCTGGCTTACTCCGGGAGGAGAACTGTATGCATACAATACTACACAATCGCAACTGGAAAAATGGAATAATGTTCATTTGGATACGGCTTCGGAGACTAATGGAACTCCAGACAAAGTTTGGGATGAAGCGTCAACTCCATCGTTAACTGAAGATGCAGCCGCGCCAACAGCAACTGTTTATCATTCGCTTTTCGTCATCCCAGGCACCTCAACTGTTGATGGAACAAGTGACACGATTTACTTTGCCCATGGAGATGGAATGACAGTGATTAATGACAAGGCCGGAGATGAGACAAATGGCAGTGTCAAATATTATACAACTTCATATATCACTGAAGAAATGGTGGGAGATGTGAGAGCGATGTGGCCTTTGAATATGGACAAGACCAATGCTGATCTGGAAGATTTATCTGTAAAGGCCAATGTCTTAACAGCCACCAATATTGACTCAGGAGATGCAGTCACAGGTGTCAGAGGTAAAGGAGCTTCATTTGACGGAAGTACAGAGTTATTAAGTATTCCTACTCTTTCAGATGCTGATTTAGACTTTAATGGTAGTGAAGCTTTCAGTGTCTCAGCCTGGGTATATGTAGATACTATGCCAGGTTCCACTGAACAGGATCTGATTGTTGGTAAATGGGATGCAACCAGTGCTCAAAGAGGATACAGGGTTATTCTTGAGAATGATGATGCTGACACAACCGGTAACTTCCAGTTTGATGTGTATGATGAGAGTACTGACCAGACAATAACAGCCACTCAGGCTGTTGACAAAGTGGCTGTCTCTACATGGTATCATCTGACAGCTGTATTTAATGGTGGAGTGACAGGAGCAGCTGGTGATGCCAAACTATATGTTGACGGAGTAGTTAACTCATCAGCTCTTAATGCTTCTTTCTTAGGACTTGAAGATGTAACATCTGACTTTACCATTGCTGATTATGATGCTGATGATATAGTTGCAACAGATACAGCTTTTACTGGAACTATTGATGAGGTAATGGTGACAGCTGAGACATTATCAATTGGACAAGTTAAACAGATATATGAAGTTGGTAAACGAGCCAAACAGATGCACAATACCAGTGCAGATACCGATGATGACGGTATCACCGATACAGACGATCTCCAGCAATTGCAGAATGGCGAGGATGATACTTACGCTATTGCTGTTGATGATGGAAACCAGGCTGTATTTGTAGGAACAGGCAATCTTGATGATGGAGCTGTATCTGTCATTGGTATTGATTCTGATTCAAGAGTGGATACATATACCGTTGACAATGCCAAGACAGATGATAGTGGAAATGCTTTTAATATTGACCGTTTTTATGATATTGCTGTTTCCGGCAACTACAATGTTCAGTATGATTTAGGCACAAAACAGGCAAGAGGAGATGCCTTTACAATCGCTATTATTGAGTCAAATACCACCACTGCCTGGCTGGAAACCTCAGATGTTTCTCTGGATACTGCTATAGCTTCGCTTACTTCTCCTAATCTTGTTAAAGACACTCTTATTGCCAATAACCTTCTAAAAGTTGTCAACTCAGATGCCAATGGCAGGGATACTACAACAGGAGAACCGTTTCCGGCCAATAGTTTTACTGTGGATTCAACCGGATATTTGACATCATCAGGAGCTTTCTCGTTTGCCGACTCAACCCCTGATGGCAACAGCTACAATACCATTGGCACCGGTGATGCTTCCCATACGGCAACAGGAGAAGTCACCAGCTCCTCCGACGTCTTTATCTCCGATGATCTTGAAGTAGACGGAGACTTATTTGCCGATGGTATCTTAACCGTAGCCAGTACCATCACCCAAAATGGCGGCAAAGACACCATCCTCAAAGGCAAGATTGACAGGAAAGCACTTTCAGGTGCTAGCACCAGTAGTATTTATATATATGATACTACTAAAGATTCTGATGGCGGTGCTTGGAGATTTTCTGAAAAAACAAAAGCTTCCTCCTGGTACAACGAAACCATTGATAATATAGGATCAGCTTGTGTGATTGGCACCGATGACCGTTGTGGAAGCAGGGAGTTTCCTCAGAAGGCAGTAATTGTTGCCACAAACACCAATATGTACATCTTTGATGCACAGGATAATACGATGTGGATGAGATTTGCAGTTGCCTCAACAGATATTTTAGAGTCGCAGCCTTATACAATCTCTGCCTTAAATGGTGTCATTTATGTAGGGACTGTTAGTACCGGTCTTGTCAGAATAGATTTAAATACCGACTCAGCTTACAACTATCATACAACCACTTATCTGGGCGCATACAAAGGCAATCTCTCCCAAAGAAATGCCACTAAAGATACGGACGGAATTACTGTTAAATCAACTGTCAGTGATGGTAATATCCGTGATGTTGCTACTCCACAAATTATCAACGGTAAAACATATATTGCTGTTGCAACCCTTTCTTATTTAGTCGTTGTCAACGACACTGATAATACTGCCTACACTTACTCAGATGTCACAGGCAATTCCTATTATGGCGCTTGGCTGACTCCAGGAGGAGAACTATATGGGTACAATAACACTCTGGCACAAGTAGAAAAATGGAATAATGTTCATTTAGATACAGCTTCTGAAGCTAATGGAACACCAGATAAAGTCTGGGATGAAGCTTCAACTCCGTCGTTGACTGAAGACGCAGCTGCACCCACATTATCAACTATCCACTCGCTTTTTGTCACACAAGGAACTTCCACAGTTGATGGCTCATCAGATACTATCTATGTAGCTCATGGAGATGGAATGACTGTCATTAATGACAAAGCCGGAGATGAAAGTAATGGATCGGTAAAGTATTACACGACTTCATATATCACTGAAGAGATGGTGGGAGATGTGAGAGCTATGTGGCCTTTGAATATGGACAAGGCTAATGCTGATCTGGAAGATTTATCTGTAAAGGCCAATGTATTAACAGCAACTAACATTGATTCAGGAGATGCAGTTACTGGAGTCAGAGGTAAAGGAGCTTCATTTGACGGAAGTACAGAGTTATTAAGTATTCCTACTCTTTCAGATGCTGATTTAGACTTTAATGGTAGTGAAGCTTTCAGTGTCTCAGCCTGGGTATATGTAGATACTATGCCAGGTTCCACTGAACAGGATCTGATTGTTGGTAAATGGGATGCAACCAGTGCTCAAAGAGGATACAGGGTTATTCTTGAGAATGATGATGCTGACACAACAGGTAACTTCCAGTTTGATGTGTATGATGAGAGTACTGACCAGACAATAACAGCTACTCAGGCTGTTGATAAAGTGGCTGTCTCTACCTGGTATCATCTGACAGCAACATTTAACGGTGGAGTGGCAGGAGCAGCTGGAGATGCCAAACTATATGTAGATGGAGTAGTTAACTCCTCTTCCCTTAACGCTTCCTTCCTGGGACTTGAAGATGTAACAAGCGATTTCACTATTGCCGACTATGATGCCGATGACGCGGTCGCTACTCTTACTCCTTTTGCCGGAACCATAGACGAGGTGATGATTACCGCCGAAACATTATCATATGGTCAAGTCAAACAAATATACGAAGTCGGCAAACGAGCCAAGCAGATGCACAATACTTTAGTTGATACCGATGACGATGGCGTTACCGACACCGACGATCTCCAGCAATTACAAAACGGCGAAGATGATGTTTATGCTATTGTTGTTGATGACGGTAATCAAGTCATTTTTGTAGGAACAGGAAACGCAGATGACGGAGCAGTTTCTATTCTTGGTATTGATTCCGATTCTAGAGTTGATACCTACACCATAGATAATGCCAAGACCGATGATTCGGGCAATGCTTTCAATATTGATCGAGTCCAAGATATCTCTGTTTCCGGTTACTACAATACTCAATATGATCTGGGAACCAAACAATCAAGAGGAGATGCATTCATCTTAGCCATCGTTGAACAAAACACTACTACTGCCTGGCTCGAAACCTCTGATGTTTCCTTGGATACGGTGCTGACTTCGCTTACCTCTTCCACGCTCGTTAAAGATACAGTGGTGGTTAATAATATTTTTAAGGTTTTTAATGTTTATAACAACGACCGTGATAATTCCGGTGAGCCCCAGCATCAGGAGGCATTTATGGTTGACCAGCTTGGCAATTTGACGGCTCGTTCGCATGCCGACGGCGCCACTGGTATTGAGGCGATTTTCCATCACAATTCAGCCACGCCGGCTGACAGCGACAACATTGTTTTCCTGACTTTGGCTGGCCAGAATGATGCTGATGAACAGATTAATTACGGCCGTCTGACCGCTATTGCCGTTGATGTTTCTGATGCCACTGAAGACGGTGCCCTTGCTTTTTCCACGATGCGGGCCGGCACTTTAACCGAAGCGATGCGGCTTAATGAAAGCGGATATCTCGGCATCGGCGAAGTTTCTCCTGACCAGGCCTTGGATGTGATCGGCCGGATTCAAATGAGCGTTTGGACGGCTGACGGCGACACTGCGGTTTATAGAGACGACGGTACGGGAAATCTCGGCTTAGTTACTTCCGACATTCGTTTGAAAAAGAATATTACTCCCATTGAAAACGCCTTGGAAAAGATCACCGCTCTTAATGGTTTTCTTTACAATTCTCTTGAAGATGCCGATGATGCCAAAAAACGGCTGGGCCTTTCCGCCCAGGATGTGATGGCGGTTTTGCCCGAAGCGACATTCGCTTTCACTAACAGCGACAGCGGTGAAGAGTATTACAGCATTCATTATGAAAAACTAACTGCGCTTTTGGTTGAAGGCATCAAAGAACAGCAAAAACAAATTGTAGAATTGCAAAAAATGCTGGGCGTAAATAATAATCTTAGCGCGGAAGGGGTCTTGGCAGACGGCCAGCCGGCGCCGGCGCCAAAAACAACGGCGGAGTTATTTGCCGAGAAAGTTAAGCAGGCCCTCGCTTCGCTCGGGCTTGTTATTGAAAACGGCATGGCCAGCTTGAAAGAAATTTTTGCCGAAAAGATAACCGTTAACGAGGCGCGCTTGGACAAAATGGAAATGGTTGATAATGCGACTGGCGAGACCTGGTGCGTTTGGATAGAAAACGGCGAGTGGCAGAAGTTCAGAGGGGATTGTGATGATTCCGCCGTAGGTACAGCAGGCGATAGCCAAGAAATTACTCCAGAACCATCTCCAGGAGTCGGACTCCTGGAGGACGGACTCCTGGAGGATGTGCCGGAAACTTCAGCCGAGCCAGAAACAACACCAGTTCCAGAAGCAGAGCCCGCGCCAGAGGTTATACCAGAAGTTCCAGAGGCAGAGCCGGTTATACCGGAATCAGAGTCAGCGCCTTTAGTTGAGCCAGCGCCATCAGTAGAGTTGACACCGGTGATAGAATCAGTGCCAGAACCCGCGCCCGCCCCGGAAGTTCCGGCAGTAGCAGAACCTGCTCCGGCGCCCGTGGTAGAATCAGTGCCCGTGATAGAGTCCGCTCCAGCGCCCGTAGTAGAGTCAGCACCGGCCGAAAGCGTCCCTGTTTCTGCGGAGTAAAACACAAAAAAACAAAACACAAAAATCCAAACAAATTCACAAAACTATGGACTTGTGCTTGGCCGGGCCAAGCACAACAAACGCAGATGAGAAAATTCAAGTTTGAAAAAGGAAAAATTTACCACGTTTTTAATCGAGGCGTCGAGAAAAGAGTAATTTTTAAAAGCGATAATGATTATTGGCGTTTTCTACAAGGCCTTTTCCTTTTTAACGATGAAAAGACGACGGCAAATCTACTTTGGCAGATGGAAAGAGATCGAGGAAAAGTAACTTTCAGGGTACTTAAAATGTTTTTCGCAAGAGAAAAAAGGAATCGAGAACCATTAGTTAGAATAATGGCCGATTGTTTGATGCCGAATCATTTCCATCTTTTACTTGAGGAAATAAAAGAAGGTGGCATTTCTCGATTTATGCATAAACTCGGTACGGGATACGCTGAATATTTTAACAACAAATATAATCGAGTTGGCGCTTTGTTTCAGAGTCGATTTAAGGCCGCTCCGGTGGAGGAAGAAACATATTTAGAGTATCTACTCGTCTATATTAATGTAATTAATCCGGGCGAGTTAGTAGAACCTAAATTGAAAGAAGTAGGGGTTAATAATGTGAAAGAAATCATGCGTTTCGCCGACGATTATTCTTGGAGCACTCATCAGGAATACACCGGAAAGAGGGAATCGATAATTATTGAAAAAGGATTACTCGGCGAAATTTTCTCAAATAAATGGAAGTATAATCAATTCGTTGAAGATGTTTTAGAAGGCAAGAAGTGGGAACGAGTCAATAATTTATCCTTAGAATAAATATGGCTTGTGCTTGGCCCGGCCAAGCACAACAAGCATAACCGGCTAAACACGACAAGCACAAGCCACTAAAAGTTAGTTTTTAAATTTCAAATTAATAACTTTCAAATTGAATTTAAATTTCAAAATTCAAATTAAAAATTGAAATGGTTAAGACGGGAATTATCAATATACAAGATCAAGAATACCCGGCATTGTTGAAGGAAACCAAGGGCGCGCCTAAGAAACTTTATTACAAGGGTGAATACGATGACGATATCTTTAAGAATTGTTTGGCCGTGGTCGGGTCGAGGCGTTTGACGAGCTATGGCCGAAGAATGACTGAATTGCTGGTTTCGGAAATCGCCGCCGCCGGCATTACTATTGTTTCCGGGTTTATGTATGGCGGAGACGAGGCGGCTCATCGGGCCGCCGTCGAAGTGGGCGGCAGGACCATTGCCGTCATGCCCTGCGGCATAGATTTAATTCATCCCGAATATCAAGAAGAACTTTACCAAAAAATTTTAGATAACCATGGTTTAATTATTTCCGAGTTTGAAGGCAGTTCTTCGCCGGCGCTCTGGACTTATCCCAAAAGGGACAGAATCGTGGCCGGCCTTTCTCAAGTGGTTTTGGTGATAGAAGCGGGGCTCATTTCCGGCACTTTTATTACGGTGAGGCACGCCAAAAGTTTCGGCCGGAAAATATTCGCCGTGCCCGGGCCTTTGACCAGCGAGGTTTCCAAGGGCACAGCCCAGATGATAAAAGAGGGGGCGGAAGTGGTCACGCAAGCGAAAGATATTATAGATTTCTATAAAACGAATTTTCAATTTTCAATTTTTAATTTTCAATCCCCGAAGGAATTGCCTTGCGATCCTACGGGACAGGTAAATTCCAAATTCCAAACCCTGAACTTAAAAACAACGATTGTTATTGAGCAAAAAATTATAGAGGAATTAAAAAGGGAGTCATTGGCGGCTGATGATTTGGCGGAAATGCTCAAGACCCCGGTTTCTAAAATCAGCGCCAGCTTATCCTTAATGCAAATCAAAGGATTTATTAAACAAGAAGGAGACAAATATTTCATTAATTAAAAATTTTAGAAACTATGTTAATTAAAATTCAATCAGCTGCCAATTTGGGGCTGGAGACCATTAAAATAGACGTGGAAGTGAATCTTGCTAGCCGTGGCTTACCCGGTTTTGACATTGTCGGCTTGCCGAACAAGGCGGTGGAAGAAAGCAAGGAAAGAGTGAGGGCGGCGATTGTCAGTTCGGGCGTGGAGTTTCCGATGAAGAAAATCACCGTTAATTTGGCGCCGGCTGATATTCCTAAAGAGGGTTCTTTTTACGATTTGCCCATTGCCATGGGAATATTGAAAAGCGTGATGCAATTTTCCTTGCCAGAGAAATCATTGTTCTTTGGGGAATTGTCTTTGGATGGTTCTTTGCGCCACACCAAGGGAGCGTTTTTGCTGGCGCTTTTCGCCAAAGAATTGGGATTTGAAAATTTATTTGTGCCTCATGACTCAGCCAATGAGGCGGCGGTGATCAAAAAAATCAAGGTTTACCCGGTGGAAAATCTTTTTCAACTCGCTTCGTATTTTTCCGGAAAAGAATTGATTGCGCCGGCGGTTTATAAAAAAGGCGAAGATCGATCTTCTGCCCCGGCTGAATTTGATATGAAAGAAATTTTAGGTCAGGAACAGGCCAAGCGGGCCATGGAAATTGCCGCGGCCGGCGGCCACAACATTATTATGATCGGCAGTCCGGGATCGGGAAAAACTATGCTGGCCAGGGCTTTGCCCGGGATTCTGCCGCCTCTAAATGAGGAAGAATCATTGGCCGTGACAAGGTTGTATTCTGCTTCGGGCAACATTCCTCCGGGCGGCTCTTTGGTGACCAGCCGTCAATTCAGGGCGCCGCACCACACCGCCTCTTTGGTTGGTTTAGTCGGCGGCGGCACTCGGCCCCAGCCCGGGGAAATCAGTTTGGCGCACCGGGGCGTGCTTTTTCTGGACGAGTTCAGCGAATTTCCTCGATCGGTAATGGAAGCCATGCGCCAACCCTTGGAAGACGGCTACTTAACCATTTCGAGAAGCAGAGAGAGAATCAAATATCCGGCTGATTTTATGCTGGTCGCCTCGGCTAATCCCTGTCCTTGCGGTTATTTAAACCACCCCAAGAAAAATTGCGTTTGCTCTTCCCGTCAAATCAGGAAATACCAAAAAAGAATTTCCGGGCCCATTCTTGATCGGATTGATTTGCACGTGGCGGTTCAGCCGGTTGACGTAGAGAGTTTTTCGGAAAATCAAAAGGCCTCAGAATTTTTAGAGCCATCTTTGGCCATCGGGAAGCGGGTCGCCTTGGCCCGCCGCATCCAGCAAGAACGCTTTAAAAAAGAAACGATTTATACGAATGCCCAGATGAAAAACAGCCACATTAAAAAATACTGCCGGCTGGAAAAAGAGGTGGAACAACTTCTGAAGCAGGCCAGTTTGAAATTCCAGTTGTCCGCCCGGTCTTATATGAAAATGATAAAGGTCGCCCGCACTATTGCCGATTTGGAAAAGGCCGAAGAGATAAATATTTCCCATATGGCCGAGGCCTTGCAATACCGGTCCAAAACATATGAGGCCCTATAAATCACAAACTAATTTGGTAACCGGGAAAAGAGGCGAGGAGATGGCCAAAAAATATTTGGAGAAAAAAGGATACAGAATAGTCGAGCAAAATTACAAGACAAAATACGGGGAAATCGATTTAGTAGCAAGACAAAAAGAGCAATTGGTTTTCGTGGAGGTGAGAACAAAAATAGGCGAGAATTTCGGCAGCCCGGAAGAAACCATTAATAGGAAAAAATTGGGAAAACTTTGGGGCAATGCTCTGGCTTATGCGGCCAAAGCCAAGTGGAAGGGCGCTTGCCGGGTAGACGCGGTTTGCATCGTCTTGAAACAAGATTATGCCGTAGATCGCTTAAACCACTACGAAAATATCATTAATTAACTTGTTTTCAGCTTAAAATCAAGCTATTATAAACGATAAACTCAATAATTATTAAAAAGTTTAAACAAAAAATATGACAGACATTCAAAGTTCGGCTAACCATTGGCTAAAAGTTTCCCAAAAAGCGCTTTTAATTGCGGTCTTTTTAGTGCCGGTGTTTTTCCTGCCGTTCACCAGCAATGTTTTAGATCTTAATAAGCAGGTGATATTGGTCTTGTTAACTCTCGGCGCGTTTCTCTTTTGGTTGTTGAAGGCGTTGTTAGAAGAGAAAATCAGTTTGAATGTCAGTCGGTTTAATCTTTTGCCCCTTATTCTCGTCGTTGCCTTGGGCATTTCCACGCTGATATCGGCTTATCCCTATGCCAGTTTTTGGGGCTGGCCTTTGGCCGCCGGCGCCAGTTTCTTGGTTTCCTTGGCCTTGGTTTTATTCTATTTTATTTTGACTCATGTTTTCAGCGAGGCCAAGGATTTTCTCGGCATTGCTCACATCGCCATTATTTCCGGTTTGCTCGTCGCTTTAATCGCTCTGCCCCATATTCTAGGCAAGTTTTTTCTGCCCTTTGATTTTGCCAAGGTTAATTCCTTTAATACCATCGGCACGATTAATAGTTTGGCCGTGTTCTTAGCCGTGCTTTTGCCCCTGGCCTCCAGCTTGGTTTTTTCTCCGGTCAAAAAGATATTGAAAATTCTTGGCTGGTCTTTTATTCTGTTATCTTTATTTTTACTTCTGGTCATTAACTTTAAAGTGGCTTGGATCGCCTTATTAGCCGGCTCGGCTCTCATTTTAATTTTTGGCATTACCCGGCGGGAAAGCTTCAGCATGGGCAAGTTGGCTTTACCGATGATTCTATTGGCCATTAGTTTTTTGTCCTTAGTGCTCACCACTTCGCTTTTGCCCATTGCTAATTTGCCGGCCGAGGTCAGCCCGTCGTTCAACGCCACGGCCAAAATCGCCTTTGCTACCATTCAAAACTTCCAGCCGCCCTGGTCTTTTCTATTCGGTTCCGGCCCTGGTACTTTTGTTTATGACTATTCTTTATACAAGCCATTGGCAGTTAATCAGACAAGTTTTTGGGCGACCAGATTTGTTTCCGGCGCTTCGGACATAATCGATAAGTTGGCGACGACCGGCATTCTCGGCTTGGTTTCTTTTCTGGCCGTAATTTTTATTGCCGGCTTTTATGGTTTTAAGGCGTTGACGACTGGGATTATTGCCCGCAAAGAGGATTTTAGTTTAGCGCTTTTAACCGGGGTTTTTGCCAGCTTTGTCGCTTCAGTGGTGGGCCAAATTTTTTACGGCGGCAATTTAACCCTTGCCTTTATTTTCTGGCTGTTATTGGCTTTGCTATTCGGCGTCATTGGCGTTAATACCCGGACTTTTGAATTTCATCGGCCAGTTACCGTTACCGGGGGAGAAGAAGGAAAGAAAATGTCTAAAGCGGTTTTATTGCCCATTGGTGTTTCCGCGGCTTTTATTGTTGTTTTGATTGCGACGCTGATGATTTTCTTTTTTCAGGGCCAACATTATTTGGCCGAAGTGAAATATATGGGGGCCTTGAAAGCAGTGGCGGCCGGCGATAATGTCAAAGCCATTAATATTCTGGCCAGCGCCATTGGTTTGACCGAAAGAAAACAGGATAACCTCTGGCGTGATTTGTCCCAGGTCTATATTTATCAGATTAATCAAGAGGCGCAGAATACCACTCTATCTAAAGAAGAGCTTTCCAAGAGGATTAATGATTTGATTTCCCAGGTGATTGCCAGCGCTAAGGCGGCCACTGATGTTTCGCCGAAGAGCGTTGCCAACTGGACGATCCGCGGCGCGGTTTATGCCAGCTTGTTTCCGACCATTACCGGCGTTGATGATTGGGCGATCCAGTCATACGAAACCGCATTTAAATTAGAACCGACTAACCCGTCTTTGCCCACCGAGATCGGCCAACTCTTTATTGCCCGGGCGGATAATACTAAAGAAGAGGCAAAGAAAATCGAATTTTTAGCCGCGGCCAAAGAAAAATTCCAGCAGGCCTTGGAATTAAAATCTGATTATGCGCCGGCCCGCTACCAACTGGCCATGATTGACATCCGCGAGAATAAAACCAAAGACGCGATTGTTAAGTTGGAGGAAACAAAAACCATTGCTCCTTTTGATGTCGGCTTGTCTTTCCAGTTAGGTCTTGTTTATTACTCTGATAATCAGATGGATAAAGCCCAGGTTGAGTTTGAAAGAACTGTTTCTTTGAATCAGAATTATTCCAATGCCCGCTATTTCTTGGGCCTGATTTACGATAAGGCCGGCAAGAAAGCCCTGGCCTTAGAGCAATTTGAAGCGATTGCCAAGCTTAATCCGGATAATGCGGAAGTGCCCAAGATCGTTGCTAATCTGAAAGCAGGCAAGCCCGCGCTTCAAGGGGTTCAAGTAGAGAGCGAGCCGCCGATTCAAGAAGAAACTGGAGAATAATAATGATTAAAAATTATCACCCTCAAATGTTTCTGAAAAAGATTTTTAACTTCGCCGGTAAAAATTGGTTCGCGGTTTTAGTATTTCTATTGCCCTTATTTTGGCTGCCCTTCTTTTTTGAGCGCTGGGAATTCCCGAAACTGATTCTGTTGTTTTCGGCTTGCCTTGTTTTCCTAGCGGTGAAAGTCGTCAATCGGTTTCAAGTTTTCTGCCTTCGGCAGACCAGCCGTAGGCTGGTAAGTCTTTGGCCTTTTGACGCCTTGGTTATCCTTTCCCTATTGGTAAACGTGGTTTCGGCTTTCTTTTCAGTGGATAAAAACTTTTCCGTTTTCGGATTTTACGGCCGCTCTTCGGGCAGTTTGATTATTCTGGCCTTAATGGCCATGGTGTATTTTTTCATCAGCCGGCTCATTTCCCAAACCCAAACCCAAACCCAAACTACATACTACTTACTACAAACTGCTTTATCCGTCTCCGGCTTAACAGCCGCGGCGATGGCCTTATTGGCTATGCTGGGCGGCCTGAAATGGCTGGGCTTGCCGAATAATTTTAACTTGGTCGCCCCGTCCTTAGAGGGTCTGCTGATCTTTTTAGCGCCCTTGATCTTTTTAGCGCTGGAAAGAAAAAATATTCTGGCCAAGGCGTTAATTGTTTTGTCTTCAATTCTGCTTTTATTAGTCGATTATAGCCCGGCTTGGATAATAGTAGGAACAGGGGCTTTCTTGCAATTGGCCTTTACTTTTTTAAAAGAAGGCAAGCAGGCCTCGCTCAAGGGATGCAAAACTTGGGCGTTAATTGTCTTGTTTTCCATTTCGGTTTTAGGATTAGCCATTAATATTAGGCCTTTGACGACGCGGTTTTTGTCTGTGCCGCAAGAAGTGACTTTGGACCAAGAAACGAGTTGGCAGTTTTCTTTCGACGCCTTTAAAATTAAGCCCTTGTTTGGGTCCGGTCCCGGCACTTTTTTCTATGATTTTTCCCGTTTCCGTCAGCCGGATTTTAACCAAGATCCATTGTGGCAAGTGAGATTTGACCGGCCAATCAGTCGCCTGGCAGAAATATTGGCCACCACCGGAATAATAGGGATTTTGGCTCATTTGGCATTAATAATATTTGGTCTTTGGTATTCAGTATCTTGTATTAAGAACAACGGCCTCGGTTTTACTTTTCTGGCCGTGGTCATCGGCCAAGCGGTTTATTACCAAAACTTCGCCTTATCTCTTTTATTCTGGCTGTTTTTAGGTCTGATCGCCGGCTTGTCGGCTCAAAAAAGAGAAATTTCTTTGCCGCACTTTAATTTTATCAAAACTGAATTATGGCAGCGAACGGCGTCAGTGCTCGGGTCTTTGATTGCCATTTCCGTGATTGTTTATATTGCTTTCTATGGCTTCAAAATAGTCAGGGCTGATTACTTATATAATGTAGCGATGAAAAAGGATTTGGGCGAGGAAAAGATCGCCTTGCTCCAAAAGGCAGCGGCCATTAATCCCAGTGCCGGCGAATACCAGATTCTTTTGAGCCGTAATCTCATTTTATTGGCCTTGGCAGAATCGCAAAAACCAGGGGTTTCGGCCGCGGACAATCAAAGGATTTTCCAAATGGTTTCTTCGGCTTCAACCGCAGCCAATCAAGCCACCACTAGTTTTCCTTACTGGGTGGCGGCTTGGGAAAATGCCGGCATCTTATATCAGGAATTGATATCGGCCATAGACGGCGCCCAAGATTGGGCGATTAAATCATTTCAAAAAGCAATTGAGTTAGAACCATCTAACCCGCTGCTTCATCTTCGCTTGGCTAAAATATATTTTGCCGCCAATGAATTGGATCTGGCCAAAGAAAGCCTTGCTCGGGCAAAAATACTTAAACCGGATTTACTGGAGCCGTACCTTTTTTCCGCTTTAGTCAAAGAAAAAGAGGGGAGCTTCCGGCCCGCGATTGAGCAATTAATTCATCTTCAGGAAAGATATCCTTTAAATATTGATCCGATTTTTCAGCTTGGCCGCTTATACTACAATCAGAACAAGCCAAGCGAAGCCATTGCTCAATTCGAGGCAGTGCTGAAAATCAATCCCCGGCATTTGGACAGCTTGTATTCTTTGGCTCTGTCTTACGAAAAGAAAAAAGAAATCAATAAAGCCATAGATTATTTACAGCGGGCCTTGCTTGTCAGTCCCAACAACGAAACCCTGAAAGCCAAGCTCTCCCAGCTCCAAAAATAACGTAAATAGCACTCACAAAAATCCGATCTTTGGAGGTGCTATTTCAATGTAAAAGTATGAATCGGCCACTCTTAGTCGAAGGAGAAATTTATCATGTTATTCTCAGAGGCGTAGAACAACGGAGGATATTTTTAGATAAAGAGGATTATTATCGCGGGATCTTTTCATTATTTGAATTTAATACGTCAGCGCCGGTTATTATCCGTGACCGGAGAAAAGAGCGAGAACGATTTAAAAATCTAATCAAAATTAATAAGAATTTAGTCCCGAAAAATATCCCGTTACTCGAACGTAAAAAGTTAGTAGACGTTTTGGCTTTTTGCTTAATGCCGAATCATATCCATCTTTTAGTTCGGCAATTAAAATCAGCTGGCATAAGTAAATTTATCCAAAAACTTGGGATTGGGTATGCCACATATTTTAACAAGCGGCGAAAGAGAAGCGGGCATCTCTTTGCCGGAAAGTTTAGGGCGGTTCACATTAAGAACGACGAACAATTAATGATTGTATTTTCTTATATCCATAGCAACTCATTGGCAATTATTTTTCCGAAATGGAAAGAGACCGGAATAAGGGATTTTAAAAAAGCGATTAGCTTTTTGAAGGGATATAAATGGTCAAGCTTTCAAGATTATTTAGGAAAGAAAAACTTCCCATCAGTAACAGAAAGAAAACTTTTTATAGAGATGATCGGCGGCGGGAATAATTGTTTAAAAATTATAAAACAATATTTGAATAATCGAAGAAATGCGGTTAGCTTGAGTGACCCGATCATAGAAGCAGAATAGCACTCACAAAGATCCGATCTTTGGAGGTGCTATTTTTGGACTTGACGGGGGTGTCCAGGTTCAGATACATCTGATACACCTCGTTAAGTTTGTAATGTGATGAAATCTCGAGTAGGAAGCGGGATAGTTTGGAGTCTGGCCAGGTATTCAGTAGGCGTCAGATAGTTAAGCGCCTGGTGGGGTCTGACCGTGTTCCAGACGAGCTGTCTTCCCTTGATTCTTTCTCGCATGGTTTCCAGGAAAGAACAAACATTGCCTTACTGGTAGAATTCCCGTTTATCCGCTCCGTGAGAGATTTCCACGTAAGTATTCTGTTTTGGATTCCTTGGGTAAATGAAGTAGTGAGGTAATCCATATTCCTTGGTCATTCTTTCAAATTCCTTCAGGCATTCTTTCAGGAAGTCGGCGCCATTACGGGAAGATTCCGACGGATAGATCCTTAGGATCCGGTACTTAGTCAGGACGTCAATGGCAGTGAACTGGTAAAACCTATGTCCGCCCACAAGCATGATATGCTTAACGTCTATCTGGATCATGTCTCCGGGGCGAGAGATGACCAACCCCTTGGGAAACCTGGCTTTGGGCCTTAAAGCCGCTTTCCTCCTCTTTTGCGAAATCTTGCGGTTGATCAAACTCTTTCTTTTTAGAATTCGTCCCACCGTGCTAACCGATGTTTTTATCCCCCGTCTTTCTAAAAGAATCTGCAGCTTATACTTTGACCAGGCCGGATATTGTTGTCTTAATTCAACGGTTTGACTGACTATCTCCCAACTCGTGGTCGGTTGCCTTAATCTTTTGGGCTTACGGGAATATTCGTTAAGACCGACGATGCCGATTGTCTTAATCCTTTTTAACCATCTCCGGATTGTCATTCTTCCCAGACCAAAATGTCTTGCAGCAGAGAGGCATTGTTTCCGTGAATCCGATGCCAATCCAATATCTTCATCTTATATCTCGCCTTAGCGGTTAACGATTCTGTCCGCCAAGCTCAGGAGGCGATTGACCGGGCTCGGGGAATTACTGTGCCGTAGATAGTCATACGGCAACCATTGTACCTGCCTTTCATGTGGTGGCAAGTGTATCATATGTCATGAACCAGTACAGGGGGTTGACGGGAATAAGGAGTTGTGCTTATAATGAAGGTACTGCGCTTTTTTAAAAGTTTAAAACTTTGACCTTAGTGTCAAGGCGACTCAATCTTTAAAAATTGTTTTTTTTCAGCCCCCGACTTAAAAGGGGTTTTTTGCCTTATCCATACCCAAAGGTAAACATTTTTTACTATGCAGGTAAAATCATTCTCTAAATCAAAGGTTTCTTTCCGCCTTCCCTACCTTTGCGCTCTCCAGAAAGATAGCTGGCAGTGGCTTTTGAAAAACGGCATTAAAGAACTTTTCAGCGAGGTGTCGCCCATCCGCGATTACACCAAAAAAGAATTTGAACTCTGGTTTTCGGATTTTAAAATCGAGGAGCCGAAATATAAAGATGATTTGGAAGCCAAACTCGATAACGGTTCTTACGAAGCGTCTTTGCGGGTCAAGGCGCGCTTAGTCAATATCCGGACCAAAGAAACCAAAGAGCAGGAGGTCTTTTTAGCCGATTTCCCTTTGATGACCGAGCGAGGTACTTTTATTGTCAATGGCGTGGAGCGGGTGGCGATTTCTCAGCTCATCCGTTCCCCGGGCGTGTTTTTCACCAGCCAGCAATTGGGCGGACGAAAATGTTTTGGCGCGAAAATTATTCCCAATCGCGGCGCTTGGCTGGAAATGGAAAGCGATGCCTCGGGTTTTATCGGCGTTAAAATCGACCGCAAAAGAAAAGTGGCGGCGACCACCATTTTGCGCGCCTTTGGCATTGCCAATGACCAGGCCCTAAAAGAGCTTTTCCAGACCGTTGATAATGATCCGGATATTAAATACATTGAGGAGACAATTAAAAAAGATCCTTCTCACAATCAAGCCGAGGCCTTGGTGGAAATTTACGAACGATTGAGACCAGGCGATTTAGTCACGCCGGATACGGCTCGGGAACTGATTGAAAGCATGTTTTTCAATTTTGAAAGGTATGATTTGTCAAAAGTGGGCCGTTGGCGGGTGAGTCAAAGATTTGACCAGAAAGCCAAGAAAGAAGAAGAAATCACCATCAAAGATCGGGTTTTAAAGCCGGAAGATATTGTGGCGGTTATTCGTGAAGTCATCCGTCTCAATAATACGCCCGGAGCAGTGGCGGATCCGATTGATCATTTAGGCAACCGGCGCGTCAGGACCTCAGCCGAGGTTTTGCAGAACCGGATGCGAGTCGGGCTTTTACGCATGGAAAGAATTATCAAAGACAGAATGTCAACTATTGAAGAAGGGATGATGATGCCGGCGCAATTGATTAATCCGAGGCCGTTAATGGCGGTAATCAAAGAATTTTTCACTTCGAGCCAATTGTGCCAGTTTATGGACAATGAAAATCCTTTGGCCGAGTTGGAACACAAGCGGCGTTTGTCCGCCACCGGGCCGGGCGGTTTAGCTCGGGAAAGAGCCGGGCTGGAAGTGAGGGACGTTCAACCGTCGCATTATGGCCGCATTTGCCCGATCCAGACGCCCGAGGGCCAGAATGTGGGTTTAATTTCCCACATGGCTTGCTTTGCTCGGATTAATTCTCTAGGATTTTTAGAAACACCTTACTTTAAAGTAGATAAAACCAAAGTTACTTCCCAAGTCCATTATTTAAATGCTTATGAAGAAGAGCGGTATAGCATTGCCCACGCCGGCACGCCGCTTGATAAAGACGGGAAAATTATTCCGGCTAAAGTAACGGCGAGGATTCACGGCGAACCGGGCCAGATCGAAAAAGAAAAAATTGATTTCATTGACGTTTCCTCCAAACAAGCGATTTCCGCCGGCACGGCCATGATTCCTTTTTTGCAAAACGATGATGCCAACCGCGCTTTGATGGGATCAAATATGCAACGCCAAGCCGTGCCGCTTTTGAATCCGGAAGCGCCCTTGGTTTGCACCGGCGTGGAGCCGAGAGTGGCAGAGGATTCGGGCCAGGTTTTAATTGCCAAAGACGAGGGAGTGGTGACGGAAGTGGATGGCAGCCATATTAAAACTCAAAACCAGAAAACAAGGGTTTCCACCGAATACTTATTAAGGACTTTTGTGAGGACAAATCAATATACTTGTTTTCACCAGCGGCCCATTGTTAAAAAAGGGGAGAAAGTAAAAACCGGCCAGGTCTTGACTGACGGCGCCGCCATTGAAAACGGCTGGCTGGCTTTGGGCAGAAATATTTTGGTTGCTTTTGTGCCTTGGCGGGGCAGGAATTTTGAAGACGCGATTATCCTGTCAGAAAGGATAATTAAAGAAGATGTTTACGCCTCTATCCATTTGGAAAACTTTTTTTGCGATATCAGAGAAACAAAACTGGGTCCGGAAATGACCACCGGAGATATTCCTAATGTCAGCGAGGAAAAACTAAAGGACTTGGACTCAGAGGGCATTGTTAGAATCGGCGCCGAAGTCGGCTCCCATGATATTTTAGTGGGCAAGATTTCGCCCAAGGGTGAAACGGATTTGACTCCGGAAGAACGGCTTTTGCGCGCCATTTTCGGCGAACGGGCCAGGGAAGTTAAGGACACTTCTTTGCTTTTGGAATACGGCAAGCGGGGCCGGGTCATTAATGTCAGAACCTGGGAAAGGGAAAAGGGCGCTCAATTGGAGCCGGGAATATTAAAAAGGATTCAGGTAGAAATGGCAGAGTTGAGGAAAATTCAAGCCGGGGACAAATTAGCCGGCCGTCACGGCAATAAAGGCGTGATTTCCACGGTTTTGCCCGAAGAAGAAATGCCGTTTTTGGAAGACGGTACGCCCGTGGATATTGTTTTGAATCCTTTGAGCGTGGCTTCGAGAATGAACTTAGGCCAGATTTTGGAAACCCATTTGGGATTAGCGGCCAAGAAACTCGGTTACCGGGCCGTCACCCCGGCTTTACTGGGGGCAGTGGAAGCAGATATTAAAGAGGAATTGAAAAAAGCCGGCTATCCCGAAGACGGCAAATTAAGGGTTTTTGACGGCCGGACCGGCTTGGCTTTTCCGGATCGGGTAACGGTCGGGGAAATCTATATGATGCAATTGATCCATATGGTGGAGGATAAAATCCACATGCGTTCCATTGGCCCTTATTCTTTGATTACCCAGCAGCCCTTGGGCGGCAAATCGCAATTCGGCGGCCAGCGCTTCGGCGAAATGGAGGTTTGGGCGCTCGAGGGTTATGGCGCCGCCCATACTTTGCAGGAAATTTTAACCATTAAATCAGACGACGTGCCGGGCCGGGCCGCCAGCTATGAATCAATCTTGAAAGGCGAGCCGATCAGAAATCCCAGCATCCCCGCTTCTTTCAATTTATTGGTGGCCGAATTGAAATCATTGGGTTTGGCCGTGGAAGTCAAGGAGAAAATTAAAGAAGAAAGAGAAGATCAAACGAAAGATTAATTATTCTAATTTCTAATTAACCTAAACAAATGCGGGTTTTCGACATCGAAGCGATCAGAATCAAATTGGCCTCGCCCGAGGAGATTTTGTCATGGTCTCATGGCGAGGTAACGAAGCCGGAAACAATCAATTATCGCACCCAGCGCTCGGAAAAAGAAGGGCTTTTTGACGAAAAGATTTTTGGGCCGGAAAAGGATTATGAATGTTATTGCGGCAAATACCGCGGCATCAGGCACAAAGGTATTATCTGCGACAAGTGCGGCGTGGAAGTGACCAAGGCGGCAGTGCGGCGGGAAAGAATGGGCCATATCAAATTAGCCACGCCGGTCTCCCACATCTGGTTTTTGCGGGGCGTGCCGTCAAGAATGGGTCAGATTTTGGATTTGCCCATGATCCATTTGGAAAAAGTCATTTATTTCAACGCTTATATTGTCGTTAAGGTGAATGAAGAAGCGAAAAAGAATCTTTTGGAGCAGATCGAGAAGGAATACCAGATGAAACTGAAAACGCAAACCACGAGGCATAAAACAGGTGAAAAAGAGGGAAAAGGAAAGAATAAAGAAGAGAAAAAAGAAGAAAAGAAGGGAGACAAGAAAGAAGACCATGATTTGAAAGAGGCGCGGGACAAGGCCAAAGAAGATGTTCAGGGCATCAAGGTTTTGCGGATTTTATCAGAAGCCGATTACTTCGATCTGTCTTTGAAATACGGCCAGTGTTTTGAAGCGGGCACGGGCGGAGAAGTGTTGAGAAAGATTTTCAGCGAAGTTGATTTAAAAAAGCGGATCCATGAATTAAAAATAGGGTTGGAAGAAGCCACGCCTTTGCAAAAAAGAAAAATCTTGAGACAGCTAAAGCTTTTCCAGGGTATGGAAAGGGCCGGCATCAGGCCGGAATGGATGTTCGTGACGGTTTTGCCGATTCTGCCGCCCGACTTGAGGCCCATGGTCCAATTGGACGGCGGCCGCTACGCTTCTTCTGATTTGAATGATCTTTACCGCCGCGTTATCAACAGGAACAATCGTTTAAAATATTTGCTCGAGATCGGGGCGCCGGAAGTGATTGTCCGCAATGAAAAAAGAATGTTGCAGGAAGCGGTTGACGCTTTGATTGATAACACGATGAGAAAAGGGACGATGACTAAGGCGACTACGGGCGGCCGGCGGCTTTTGAAATCATTGGCAGATATTTTGAAAGGCAAACAGGGCCGCTTCCGCCAAAATTTGCTCGGCAAAAGAGTTGATTATTCCGGCCGGTCAGTGATTGTGGTTGGCCCGGATTTGGCTTTGCACCAGGTCGGCATTCCTAAGAAAATGGCCTTGGAGCTTTTTAAACCCTTTGTCATTAAAAGAATTTTGGACAAAGAATTGGCTTTTAATGTGAGGGGCGCTTCCCGCTTGATTGAGCAGGAAACAGATGATATCTGGGCGATCTTGGAGGAAGTGGTTCAAGGCAAACACGTGCTTTTAAATCGGGCGCCGACTTTGCATCGGCTGGGCATTCAGGCCTTTAAGCCGATTCTGATTGAAGGTAATGCTATCCGGCTTCATCCTCTTGTTTGCCGGGCGTTCAATGCTGATTTTGACGGCGACCAGATGGCGGTTCATTTGCCCTTATCAGAAGAGGCGCAGGCAGAAGCGAGGGACATTATGCTCTCATCGAAAAACTTGCTCAAGCCGGCCACCGGTTTGCCCATTGTCAGTCCGACCCAGGAAATCGTTCTTGGCGCTTATTGGTTGATGAAACTTAAACCGGGCGCTAAGGGCGAAGGCCGGGTTTTTGGAGCGCCCGAAGAAGCGGAGTTATCTTATGAAATGGGAGAAATTGATATCAAGGCAGAAATAAAAATTCAGAATCAGTCGGGAAAGATAAAAGACGAATCAGGGCGGTTTATTTCCACCAGCGTGGGCCGGTTGATTTTCAACGAGGCCTTGCCCGAGGATTTTCCTTTCCAAAATAAGGAAATGAATTCCAAAAAACTGGAAGAATTGGTGAGAGAAGTGATTGATAAATACACGATTGAGAAAGCGCCGCCGATTCTGGACAGCATCAAAAACGTTGGTTTTGACGGCGCCACCCGTTCGGGCATCAGCTGGGGCATGGATGATTTGAAAGTGCCGGAAGAAAAACCGAAATTAATTGAAGCGGCGGAAAAAGAAATCGCTCAATTAGACAGCCATTTTTTAAAGGGTTTGCTTTCCCGCGATGAAAAATATCAGCGTTCCATTGAGATTTGGCAAAAAACAAAATCAGAAATAGAAAAACTGGTGCCCAAAACCTTGCCCTTGGACGGGCCGGTGTTTGCCATTATTGATTCCGGCTCCCGCGGCTCTTGGGCCCAGCCGGTGCAGATGGCGGGTATGAAAGGACTGGTGATTAACCCGGTCGGCCGGATCATTGAATTACCGATCAAACATTCTTATAAAGAAGGCCTTGATGTTTTGGAATACTTTCTTTCTACTCACGGGGCGAGAAAAGGCACGGCCGACACGGCTTTGCGGACTTCGACGGCCGGTTATCTGACGCGGCGCTTGGCTGATGTCAGCCATGAAGTTATTGTTGAGGAAAAGGATTGCGGCGATAATAAAGGCATGGTTTTTGTGAGGAAAGAAGCGGAAGACATCGGCCAGAACTTTCTTTTGAAAATTATCGGCCGGATTTGTTTGGAAGATGTTTATAGCCAGGCCGAGGTGGGAAAAGAAAAAAAGCTGATTGTTAAAAAAGGCGAATTTATTGATTGGGAAAAAGGCAAAGAAATCGTGAAAAACAATATTGCCGCGGTTCATTGCCGTTCGCCCCTGACCTGCAAACTTTTAAGAGGCGTTTGCCAGCATTGTTATGGCTGGAGCTTGGGTACTAATAAAATCGTGGATACGGGCGAGGCGGTGGGCATTATTGCCGCCCAGGCCATTGGCGAACCAGGCACCCAGCTGACGATGAAAACGTTTCATTTGGGCGGCATTGCCGGCGCTGATATCACCATGGGTTTGCCTCGGGTGGAAGAAATTTTTGAATCAAGAGTGCCATTGGGCAAAGCAGTGATTTCCCAGGTTAACGGCCAGGTTTTGTCAGTGGAAAATCTCATTGTTAAAGTGAAGCCGGAAGGAGAAAGCTCGGCGGATAAAAAAGCAAGGTCAAAGAAGACAAAAAATAATGACGTGATTGAATATGAGTTGCCGGCGGGCAGAGAGATCTTAATTAAAGCCGGGGATACGATCGTGGCCGGCCAGTCATTGTCCGAAGGCAATGCCGATTTGAAAGAGCTGTTTAAGGCCGTCGGGCCCGGGCTGACGCAAAAACATATTATTACTGAGGTCCAGCGCATTTATGCTTCCCAGGGCGCTTCGATTCACGACAAACATTTGGAAGTGATTGTCAGGCAGATGTTTTCCCGCTGTAAAGTCAAGGACTCGGGCGACAGCCAGTTTATTGCCGGGGAAATTATCAGCCATACCCGCATTGCCGAAGAGAATAAAAAACTGAAGAAAGAGGGCAAAAAAGAAATTGTCGCTTTGCCGGTTTTGATGGGCATTTCCAAGGTGGCTTTGGCGACCGATAGTTTCTTGTCTGCCGCTTCCTTTATTGAGACCTCGCGCATTTTAATCTCGGCTGCCATTTGCGGCAAAGAAGACCGGCTCCAGGGCTTGAAGGAAAATGTCATTATTGGAAAATTAATTCCGGCCGGCACCGGCTTCAAAAAGTAAGTTATTGACAAGCAGTGATAATCTTATATAATCAAGATATAGACGCCCCAGCCAGCCGCAAGGTCCGCTGGGGTTTATTTATTTAAGAATAGGGTTTATTTATGAAAACCATACTTTTTATAGACGGACGCAATTTTATTGATAAAATTAGATCTGTGATAGATCCCGGAAAGAAAAAAGAGATCGACTTTTCTACTTATGATTTCAAAGGTCTTATTAGCAAGGTGCTAGCTGGCGTGGAAATAGATAGAAAATTATTCTATTTGGGCAGATTAATTAAACATCCGGAAACGATTAAAAAATCAGAAGATCTCATAGAAAAACAAAGAAAATTAAAAACACATTTAGAGCGACAAGGTTTCGAAATTATTATTGCCGGAAGAGTCAGAGGGCACCTCGAAAAATGCTTTATGGGCCACGAAACCCTAACTTTTAAAGAGAAGGGCGTCGATGTAAAAATTGCCGTTGATTTGATCACCTTAGCTCATAATAATGAGCTGAAAACAGCGATTATCGGGAGTTCGGATTCTGATTTGCAGCCGGCAATTGCTGAGTTGAGAAGAAACAATATTGAGCGTATTTATCTTGGGTTTGAAGCAACGCCAAATAAAGGATTAACGTTTACCACTGACCGCACTATTCTTATTAGAAATTCCGAGATCATGGAATTTATTAAATCTTAAATCACCAAAGAGGCGATTTTTTGGTCATTTTGTTCTTGTGCGAAGTTGAACTTCGCACAACCCATGGGGTCTGGAGATGCTATTTTCATCGTAAGAGGTTTCCAGGAGTCGGACTCCTGGGGTCGGACTCCTGGAATTGCTCCGCGGGAAACCTGTTCTGCTGCGGGGTTTTTTGATATAATGATTGATTAAAGGCGCCTTTTTGATTTTACATGGTAAACAAAAGAAATAACGGCAAAAACGGGAAAAATGACTCGGCGGGAGCGAAAGAAAAAGACGATCGTTCTTTTTCTTTGCCCTCGATGGCAAAAAATTACCTTTTAGGTCTTGTTTTTCTGCTTTTGGCCCTGATTGTCATTCTTTCCTTTTTTGGCTTGGCGGGCAAGGGCGGAGAAAAAATCCTTGATTTTCTCACTTTTGCGATTGGCAAAACAATTTTTCTTTTACCTATTTTTCTCGTGCTCGCCGGCGTTATTTTTTTTGCCGGCGGCCACCGTTCCGAAGAAAGTTTCCGCACGATTTTTCTGGCCATTGTCTGCCTTGTTTTCGGTTTGGCTTCGGTTTTGAATTCTTTGGGCCCGGTCAAAAAATTCATCTTGAAAGACCCGGGCCTGGGCGGAGTGGTCGGTTATTTTTTGAGCTGGCCCTTGTTTAAGTTTTTCGGTTTTTGGGTGAATTTGATTTTTTTCAGCGGCCTGATTGCTTTGGGCTTTTTCATCTTTTGGCAGATCTCGCAGAAAATCAAACCGACTGAAGTCAAAGAGTTTTTGGAAAGACCGCCGATCATCAAAAAGATTTTTGAGCCGAAATTGAGAATGAAAGAAGTGCCCGATCGGGACAGCCGGGCGGGCAAGGAAGCGCCGGCCAAGGCCAATGGCTTGCCGGAATTGAAAACCAAGCCCGTGCCTCAATCGACAAGATACGCCGCTTACAAAAAACCTGCTTTTGATCTTTTGGAAATTGACCGGGGCGAGCCGATTACCGGCGACATCAGGAATAATATGGCGGTGATCAAAAAAACCCTGGAGAATTTCGGCATTCCGGTGGAAATGTCAGAAGTTAATGTCGGTCCGACCGTCACCCAATATACTTTAAAGCCGGCCGAAGGCATCAAGCTTTCTAAAATCACCACTTTAGGCAATGATTTGTCTTTGGCTTTGGCGACTCATCCGATCAGGATTGAGGCGCCGATTCCGGGCAAGTCATTGGTGGGCATTGAATTGCCGAACAAGTCGCGTACTCAAGTGCGGTTGAGAAATATTTTTGAAACGCAAGAGTTTCGCGCTTCGCCTCAACCTTTATTATTCGCTCTGGGCCGGGACGTGGCGGGCAATCCTTGTTTCGCTGATTTAGGGAGAATGCCCCATTTGTTGGTTGCCGGTTCCACGGGCACGGGCAAAACCATCTGCTTGAATTCCATTATTCTTAATCTGCTTTACCGCAATTCGCCGGAAATAATGCGCTTGATTTTAATTGATCCGAAAAGAGTGGAGTTCCCGATTTATCAGGGCATCCCTCATCTTTTATCCGATGTTATTTTTGATAGCCAAAAGACCGTCAACGCTTTGAAATGGCTGGTCAAGGAAATGGAAAGAAGGTTTGAGGTTTTGGCCGGCGCTAAGGCGCGCGACATTAATGGTTATAACCGTGATATTCTCGCTAACCGGGAAGCAAAGAATAATAATGGCGCCGAAGACAGGGAGATCATGCCGTACATTGTTGTTGTTATTGATGAATTGGCTGATTTAATGGCGGCTCGCGGCAAAGAGGTTGAGGGCGGCATTGTCCGTTTGGCTCAAATGGCCAGAGCCGTCGGGATTCATTTGATCGTTGCCACCCAGCGGCCGTCAGTGGAAGTCATTACCGGCCTGATTAAAGCGAATATCACTTCCCGAATCACTTTCCAAGTCGCTTCTCAAGTTGATTCCCGGACCGTCATTGACATGGCGGGCGCGGAGAAATTATTGGGCGCGGGCGATTTGCTTTTCATTTCTTCGGAAACATCAAAGCCGCGCCGTCTCCAAGGCGCTTATGTTACAGAAAAAGAAGTGCGGCGGGTGACGGATTTTCTTAAGGGCCAGAAAGAGGACTTTGCTATTTTGAAAGAGAATTTCTTGGCCGAAGAATTAAAAAGAGAATTGCTTCAGGTTTCTCCCGAGGGCGAAATTTTTTCCAGCGACAGCAATATTGACGAAGACCCGCTTTACGGCCAGGCCAAGCAATGGGTGATTGAGTCGAAAAAGGCCTCGGCCTCTTTGCTCCAGCGCCGGTTGAGAATCGGTTATGCCCGAGCGGCTCGGCTTTTGGATATTTTAGAAGAAAGGGGCGTGGTGGGGCCGGCTGACGGCGCCAAGCCGCGCGAGGTTTACTTTGGCGAGAAAACCGAGCCGGGTTTAAGTTTTGCTAGCGGAGAAGCGCCTGAGACAGAGGACTCCGGGGTGGCCATTGAGGTTAAAAATAATGAAGCCGGAGAAAAAAATGATGAGTGGGAGAAAGTCTAAACGAGTATCTGGTATTTTGTATATAGTATTTAGTATTACGTCGTATACAAGATACTAAATACAAGATACAATATACAAAAGCATTCAATATGGTCAAACATAAAAAAGAAGAAAAAAAAGAAACAAGCCAAGACAAAGACAAAGAGGATTTGAAAGAGGCGGTTGATGAAATCAAACAGCGCTTTGGCGAGGGCGCGATTATGAAATTAAGCGAGTCCCATATCGTGGAGAAAGTGGATGCCATTCCGACCGGTTCTCCTTCTTTGGATTTTGCTTTGGGCGTGGGCGGTTTTCCTCGCGGCCGGGTGGTGGAAATTTTCGGTCCGGAGTCAACGGGCAAAAGCACTTTGGCTTTGCACGTTTGCGGCCAGGCGCAGAAACAAGGCGGCGTGGCTGCTTTTATTGATGTGGAACATGCTTTGGATCCGGAATATGCCAAGCGGCTTGGCGTTGACACTAATGAGCTTTTGATTTCCCAGCCCGATTCTGCCGAACAGGCCTTGCAGATAGTGGAGACGCTGGTTCGGTCAAGCCAAGTGGATATTATTGTTGTTGATTCCGTGGCCGCCTTGGCGCCCAAGAGCGCCATTGAAGGGGAGATGGGCGAGTTTCAGATCGGGTTGCAGGCGCGCTTGATGTCATCGGCTTTACAGAAGTTGTCCGGCGCTATTTCCAAAACTAAAACCGTGGTTGTTTTCATCAACCAGCTGCGCATGAAAATCGGTATTATGTTCGGCAATCCGGAAACAACCTCCGGCGGTTTGGCTTTAAAATTTTACGCCTCGGTCAGGATTGATTTGCGGCGTATTGCCCAGATAAAACACGGGGAAGAAATTATCGGCTCGCGGATCAGGGCTAAGGTGGTCAAGAACAAAGTGGCGGCGCCCTTTAGGATTGCTGAATTTGATATTTATTACAACGAAGGCATTTCTTACGTTACGGATTTGCTGAATTTGGGGATTAAACAGGGAGTGATCAAGAGATCCGGCAGCTGGTTTGATTTCAACGAAACGCGCTTGGGCCAAGGCCTGGATGCGGCGAAAAAGTTTCTGAAAGAGAATCCCAAGATCGCTGAGCAAATAAAAAAGGCCTCGTTTGAGGCGGTTCCAGTCGAACCAGTAGAGAGTAGTTAGATAAGTACTACTTTCTCGTAAACGGCAGTAGTCCCAAATACCTCGCCCTCTTAATGGCGGTGGCTAATTTTCTTTGGTGGCTGGCGCAAACGCCGGTTCTTTTTTTGGCCCGGATTTTTGCCATGCCGGAAGTGAACTTCTTGAGAAGTTCCAGATCTTTAAAATCTATTTGATTGGTGTCTTTTTTGCAAAAATAGCAGTCCATTTTAGAAGGGGATGTCCTTAACGCTAATTTCATCGCTTTGGTCTTCCTCGATAATGGGGATTTCTTCCGGAGTGGCTGGTTTTTCTTCTTCAACCGCGGCGCCGATTGGCTCTTCGTGCTGGCTGGCTGTTCCCGCTGTTGGTCTATTGGCATTGGCTGATTTTGGCCCTAATTGGAGCCGTTCGCCAATTACTTCGGTGCGATATTTTTTAGTACCGGTATTGTCTTGCCACATTCTTGTTTCGATCCGGCCCTCAATCAGCACTAATGAGCCCTTGGTCAGGTATTGGCCGGCAATCTCGGCTAAGCGGCGCCAGAGAACAATGCTGTGAAACTCGGCTTTTTCCTGTTTTGTCCCGGCGCTGTCAGTGTAATTCCGATTGGTGACCATGCGGAAAGAGCAGACCGGCTGGCCGGCATTGGTGGTTCTCATTTCCGGGTCGCTCGCCACCCGGCCCAATAAAAATATCTTATTTAAATTCATATTACTTTAATATTTCTTCTAATTTTTTCTCAATTTCTTCTAAGTCCGCTTTGGAGGCCGCTTCTGGTTTTGCCGTGGTGGTTTCAGCTGTTTTTGGTTTGACCCTTCTCCGCCTGATCACCATTGGTTTTTGTGAGTCCTTTCTCAATGCCAAAAAACGCATGATTTCTTTTGTTTCCCTTAATTCTTTTTCCAATTCAGGCAAACCGCTCGTTTCTATTGAGAAGGAAGTGTTTTGCAGCCAAGCCATGGTTTCCCCTTTGATTTTATAGGCGAGCGTTATTTTCTGGGCCAATTGGCTGTCAGTAATCAGTCCTTGTTTTTGCTCGATAAAACCATTGATTTTCTGGGAAATCTTGCTTACTGTTTCTTCCGGCAGCTGCCCGGAGACAATGTAGTTTAACTCGTAATTCTGTTTCATATTACAAAGACATATTATCATATTAAAATTTCCCTGTCAAAATGCTAAGATTAAGATAAGATGGCTAAAATCAACCCTAATATCTTTCGCGCTTATGACATCCGGGGCGTTTATCCCCGGGATTTAAACGAGGCCGTGGCGGCCAGAATCGCCCGGGCCTTTATTGCTATTTATCCTTTGGCCAAAACCATTGTTGTCGCCCACGATACTCGGAAAAGCTCGCCAGCTTTGGCTATGGCCATAAACAGCGCCTTAGTCGCGGCCGGCAAAACCGTTATTTTCTTAGGCACTGCGCCCGACCCGCTTTTTTACTTTTCTATTTTTTATTATCGCTATGACGCCGGCATCATGATCTCCGGCTCGCATAATCCGCCGGAATACAATGGTCTGACTTTGTGTATTCAGAAAACGAGCAAGGCAAAGCAGGGAGACGTTATTTTGGGCGAAATGGAAAAGATCAAGAAACTGGTAATAGATGGTAAGAAGTTACCAGCCTACGACTGGTCTGCCGAAGGCAGAGAAGCAAAGGGCAAAATTGTTGTTTTTGATCCGACTGAAGATTATCTCAAAAGCGTAACCGCGAAGATTAAACTAAAGCGGCCGTTAAAAATCCTGATTGATTCGGGCAATGGCGCCATGGGCTATTTGCCGGAGAAAGTTTTTAGGAAACTTGGCTGCGAAGTGAAAACAATCTTTGGCGATTTCGACGGCAATTTTCCCAACCACTTGCCCGATCCTTACGAAGAGAAGAATTGTTTCGTCATTAAGAAACAGGTTTTACAAGGAAAGTTTGATTTGGGTTTTGCCTATGACGGTGATGGTGATAGGGTGGGGGTGATCGATGGCCGGGGACGATTGGCCAGCGGGGATAATTGTCTTTTCCTTTTAGCCCGGCAGGCGTTGGAACAATATAACGGCCCCATCGTCCACGATGTCAGAATTTCTAAAGCATTTTTGGACGAGATGTCCAAAAAACGGGTGAAAACTTATTTTTCTGTTTCTTACCACAGCGCGATTATTAAAAAAATTAAACAGGTTAAGGCGGTTTTCGGGGGAGAGATCACCATGCATTTTTTATTCCCTAAGGACTGGTATCTGTGCGACGAAGGTTTATTCGCTTCTTTAAAAGTGGCGCAGGTGGCGGCTGACCAGCCTGATTTTGCCCGCTACATCGACACTTTGCCCCGTTATTGCGCCAGCCCCGAGGTTTTCATTCCTTGTCCCGATGACAAAAAATTCCAGATTATTAAAAAACTCCAGCAGTATTTGCGAAAGAATAAGTTTGATTTTGTCAGCGTTGACGGCGCCCGCATCAATTTTCCCCAGGGCTGGGCCTTGGCCCGGGCCGCCAACACCACCCCGTTTATCAAATGCCGTTTCGAGGGCAAAACAAAAAAAGACCTCAAAGAGATTGAATTGAAATCATTGGCAATTTTTCAAAAAGTCGATATTCCTGTAATAAAAAAGACCCTGGAAGTATTAGGTCTTAGTAAATACAAAATACTAAATACAAAATACTAAATACTAAGTCAGGCCGGTTTTTTTGCGGACTTCTTTCATTGTTTCCTCGGCAATGGAGTGGGCTCTTTTCGCTCCTTGGTTTAAGATTTCTTTAAGATAAACCTCGCGCGAGAGCAATTCTTTTCTTTTGCGCCTTAATGGCTCTAATTTTTCAATCAAAAGATTAGCCAATGATTCTTTGAATTTGCCATAGCCGGAACCCTTAAACTTTTTTTCCAATTCTTTAATGGTTTTGCCCGAAAAAGAGCTGTAAATCACCAGCAAATTGGCAATGCCGGGCTTTTTGTCCGGATCAAATTTTATTTCTTTGCCCAGATCGGTAACCGCGGACATAATTTTCTTTTTGATTGTTTCCGGTTCGTCAAAAAGGTAAAGGCAGGAAGAAGGGACTGATTTTGACATTTTCTTTTTTGGGTCGGAAAGAGACATAATTCTCGCGCCTGCTTCCGGTAGTTTCAGTTTCGGTTCAGGAAAGGTTTGGCCGAATCTCTGGTTGAATTTTCTGGCAATCGTTCTCGCCAATTCCACGTGCTGGCTCTGGTCGTGGCCCACCGGCACCATTTCTGTTTTGTAAATCAGAATGTCAGCCGCCATTAAAACGGGATAATTCATCAGCCCGGCATTGATATTGTCTTTGAATTGTTTGGCTTTCTCTTTGTACTGGGTCATGCGCAGCAAATCCCCGGCCGGGGTGACGCAATTCAAAATCCAGGCCAATTCCGTGTGTTCCGGCACCTGCGATTGGACAAAAAGGATTGATTTTTCCGGATCAATGCCCGAGGCCATATAGGCGACGGCGGCATCCAAGACATTTTGGGGCATTTCCTCGGCTTTATACGGCGCGGTCATGGCGTGCAAATCGACAATGCTAAAAACACACTCATTTTTTTCCTGAAGTTCAACAAATTGCCTGATGGCGCCCAGGTAGTTGCCGATGTGCAAGGCGCCCGTCGGTTGTATTCCCGAAAATATGCGCATAATAGTATCTTAATTTTTTATTATACCATAATACTATTAATTAAGCTCCTCACTTTATTCGGGTTTATCCTTTGTGCGTAGGGTTTCACGTTGATCTCACCATTTTTTCTTAAGCCATTTTTCAAAGAAGTGCTTATTATTGCCCCATTGGCAAATTGAAATAAGGTTTTGATATTATCTTTATCTGTTCCGCTTCCGACTAAAATTGGAAATGTGCCGATACTTTTTCTCAGGGACTTTATTCTTTCTATGGCGGGAGCATCTCCGGTCCATTTGCCGGTGATAATTACTGCGTCAGATTTGTTTTTGATAGCTAATTTTGCGGAAGTTATCAAGTCGTTTTTGGATAATAATTTTGCATGTTTAACATGAATGTCTGTAAATATAGCTATATTTTCCGCATTAATTGATTTCCTAAAATCGATAACTTTTTTAGGTTCTCCTTTTACGATCCCATAACTTGTTTTTACTTTATCAACAAAAACCGGAACTCGAATAAATTGCAAGTTAAGCGTTTTGGCTATTGATAATGCGGCACGATAGTCATTCCATAGGACGCTTATGCCTAATGGTAAATACGTGGCTTCTCTTAATTTTTTCCCCAAAGAAGTCATCGCGCTTATAATAGAAGCATCTACAAAAATTTTGTGCGGAATGTCATAATTGTTTTCGAAAATAATTCCATTTGCTCCACCATTTTCAAATGCTTTTAGGTCGTCAAGAGCGTTTTTAAGCGCAACATTAAAACCTGGGAAGTTTTTGTAGCCCAAAAGCGGCGGCAAATGAATCGCTCCTATTGTTATGTTTTTATTTTTCTTGAAAATTTTAGCTAAAATCATATCTCAATTGAATTATAAAACTTATTTCCAATTCCTAAAAGGAAAGAGGTGGGGGCGATGAGAGAAATCATCGCCCCTTAACTTATTTGGGCAATCTTTGGCGAAGACGTAGAGCTTTTCCGTATGCTCTACCGGCCATTTGTACTACCCTTGCCATAGCGTAGCATTCTTTTAAATCTTGTGAGCGTTCAGCAAGATAAAAAAGAAGTGCGGCGTTGACCAGAACCATTTCAAGAGGGGGACCGATGATTTCTCCTTTTAAGATTCTAAGAGAGAAATCGCCCTTGCTCATTCCGTGCGGCGGAGATATTGTCGTAGGTGAAACAGAGCTGAGTCCGAAATCGAGCGCATCGAGGTGATATTCGTGGATTGTTCCATCTTGAAGCTCTGCAACTTGTGTGCCTCCTCCGCAGATGGAAGCCTCATCCACGCCTTCGTAGCGACAATTATCAGTGAAGCCGCGAACGAAAAGGCCGTGTTGGAGATTTGTCACCCCGTGTTTATTGAGAACTTGATACGCCTCGGCAACTATACGCGGAGAGATTAGATGATTTACGCCCAGCACTCGCCGTGTCATGAGTTGTGCCGATAACGGATTCGTTATTGGTCCGATGATGTCGTTCATGTGCGGGAGTCTTGCAACTTCGTGGGTTTGTAAGTGAATCCGTTTGTAGCGAGTATCTAAAGCTTCTGTGTAGCCGAAGTTTTCCGCCTCAACACACTTTTCGACTTCATCTCTCGTCGCGTATGTGCTGATACCGAGCAGAGAGATAAAATCAGAACTGCCGTGGTGGCCATTGTCGGCATTCGCGGGCGATCCGTGTTTACACATTGGGATTCCTGCAGCCGAAGCGATGAGGGCAGCAATAGTGCTTACATTTGCCGTCACGACGAGGTCTCCTCCCATACCGCAATTATCCATTGCATAGGGGATATTGGGTTTAAGAAACCCAAATTGGGATATTGCGATGTCTTTTTGAAACACCGCGGCACAGACACCTGCGATTTGTTCGGCGGCATTTGGGGGTAATCGGTGTCCGTGATGACATTCGGCCACCTCGCTCCACTGCCATGCGTATGTGGAATGAGTGTGTAATGCAGAGAGAACCGCAATACTCTGAATCTGTGCAAGTTGATTACCCGCACATCCCTCAAGGGCGTATAGCCCCAGAAGATACGCCTCCTTAAACGTGAGCGGAATATTTTGATATGCATGGTCTTTTAGTAAATGTTTGGCTTCCATATTTTCTCCTTTTGTTTGATTTTGAAAGAACAAGCCAGCACGACATTCGTGCTGGTGGTTATGCATTTTTACTAAAAACATCTAACCATCAACACAAACAAAAAACTCCTCCCGCGCAGTCCGAGAGAAGTTTCGATGGCTATATAAAAATATATTAAGTCAACACGAAACCAGGACTTTGCGGATAGGCCTGCAAAGTCCACCACCAGCTATTTGTTATTAATAAATTTTTATCTGATTGGTTTTTCATTTTATTTCACTTGTTTAAATCGCCCTTTTTTTATTTCATTCGAGCCGCGGGTGATGGTGCCGATGCCGACTTTCAGTTTTTCCGCGATCCGGTACTGGGGGAGGCGACGCTTGAGCATTTTGACGATCTGCAACCGGGTGGGGATTTCTTGTAGCTCCTTGGGCGTTAAAATGCCCATGAGGAAATCCCGCGCCTCTTTATGGGTTTTGAGGCGAAGCAGGGCTTCGATAAATTCATCGACAAATTCCCAGTTCATAACCATTCTCTGTTTAGTGTTATATACCACATACTAGTATGCTGTATAATAACTGAAACCAAAAAGCTTGTCAAGGGGAGAAAGAGAGGCCTTTGTTTTACTAAACCTCAATAACCACGGGGAGGATCATTGGTCGGCGCTGGGTTTGCTGGTACAAAAAGCCGCCTACTTTTTCCCGGATTTCTTCTTTGACATAGGTCCAATTGACGGCGCCGCCGGAATTGGCGGCCCGGTCGATAATCACTACCACTTTTCTTCTCGTTTGCGTCAGTAATTCTTTTGATTCTCGCAGATAGACAAAACCGCGGGAAATAATGTCGGGCGAACCGAGCACTTTGCCGGTTTTGCGGTCAATGACGGCAATAACGACGAACATGCCGTCTTTGGCCAGGACTTGCCGGTCGCGCAAAACCACTTCGCCGATATCGCCGATGCCCAGGCCGTCCACGAAAATATATTCAATCAGTATTTTTTTATCTGCGATTCTGACGCCGTGCGATTTTATTTCAAGAACGCTGCCGTTATCCAGAAGAAAAATATTTTGGCGGGGAAAACCAATCGAAATGGCGACCTTGGCCGCTTCTTTCAACAAATAATAATTAGCGTAGACCGGAATTAAATATCTCGGTTTGACTTCCTGGATCAGGCGCTTGATGTCTTCAATCAAACCGTGGCCGCCGCCGTGGACGTCCATAATTTCTTTGTGGATGACATTATCGCACTGGCGATAAAGATTGTCTTTAAGGCGTTGAATGGTGCGCTCGTTGCCGGGAATGACCGAGGAGGAAAAAATAATCGTATCTGTTTTTTTGAGGCGGATTTGGCGGTGTTCGCCATTGGCAATTCTCATCAAAACCGCCCGGTCTTCGCCTTGGGCGCCGGTACAAACAATAATCACTTTATTATCCGGATAATCGTTCAGCCGTTTGGCATCAATCAAGGTGCTGGAATCAAATTTTACGTAGCCGAGTTTTTTCGCTATTTCAATATTGGATTTCATTGAATAACCATCGAGAGCCACTTTTTTACCGAGTTTTTCGGCAATGCTGACAATCCAGGCGACGCGCTCTATCATAGAAGCAAAGGTAGCAATAATAATGCGGCCGGGGGCATCCTGAATAATCTTTTTGATATTTTCGTAAATTGTCCGTTCCGGTATTTGATAACCCTCTTTGGTGGAGCCGATGCCTTCCATCATCAGAATCGAAGGAACGTTTTTCGTATTCCAGCGGGAGAGGTGGGAAAAGTCAGTGGGCTGGCCGGCCACCGGATTCAGGTCGTAGCGCCAATCGCCCGGGTGGATGATATTAGCCACCGGGGTCTGCAAGACAATGCCCATGGAATCCATGATGCTGTGAGTGGCGGCAAAAAAACTTATCTTGAATTTGCCCAAATTGATTTCCTCGTCCGGCGATTTGATTTCCTGCGATTTGAAAAAGCTTAAAAGCCGGGCTTCTTCTAAGCGCTTGCGGACCAAAGCCAGAGTCATTTTACTGCCGTAAACCATGGGCCAATTGAGGCGTGGCAACAAATGGGGAATAGCGCCGATATGGTCAAGGTGGCCGTGAGTTAAAATCACGCCTTTGATGTTTCTTTCTTTGCCGTAGAGATAGCGGGCATCGGGAATGATATAATCAATGCCGGGCATGTCTTCTTCTGGAAATTGCAGGCCCATGTCTAAAACAACAATGTCTTGGCCGTATTCAAAAACCGTCATGTTGCGGCCGACTTCTTCTTGGCCGCCGAGGGGAATGACTCTGAGCGTATCCGGCCATGATTGATTTATGGGCCGAGCGGGGAAACGCCGCCGCGTTGGCCGATAAGTTGTCCGACGATGCGCCGGCCGTTGTTTGTTTTGCATAATCATAGGATCTAATTTCTAATTACTAATTTTTAATTTCTAATATCTAAATTATGCCGAGGGCGAGAGTTGAACTCGCATGAGCTTGCGCTCACAGCGTTCTGAACGCTGCGCGTAAACCAATTCCGCCACCTCGGCAGAGTTTTTATGAACGGGAATTGAGAAAATTGAGATTCTTTAGAATTTTCTTCAGCGGTTTCTTTTCTTTCAGTTTAAGCGTTCTTTTATAGTTTTTATTTTTTTGCCAGCCGGTCAGGGTGTAATAATAGCCGAAGCCCTGATGGGTTTTAATATTGCCATATTCGCTGGCGGAAACGTCCTCGATCCACGTGCCTATTTCCAAAACTTTTTTTGAGGCATTGATAGTGGTATGGGAATAGCCCGCCGGCGAAATTATCGCCTGATTTCTTTTTGCTTGGATGAAGTAAATGTCTTTAATCGTGTTTTTTTCATCGTTTTGCAAAAGGAAAATCGCGCTTCCTTTTATAACCTTAATCAGCTCTTGGTATTCTTTGGGGTGCTCGTGACCTTTGGTTTTCGGGAATTCCTGGCCCAGTAGGCGGGGATAAATTATGGTCTCGTCGTATCTTAGGCCGTCCTCAAATTTGATTCCCCGTTTGACTTCATAAACCTTAAAATTCGGCGCAGTTTTAAGCCACTTTACGTCATAAAGAATTTTCTTTATGTCTTTAACGAAGCGGTTTTCTATTTTGACCATACTCTTTTTGTTTTGAAGTACCAATTCTCAATGCCGGCGAATCTTTTTGAAGGATCGATGATAAATCCCGTTTCCACGCCCTTTAACTTAGCCGGGAGCAGATAAGTAAAGTCGGGCTGGTAAAGGAAAACCGCGGCGGCGTCATTTAAAACGATTTCCTGGAATTTCTCCAATTTCTGGTTTTTGATTGTTTCGTCGCTTGTCTGTCTGGCCTCTTCAAGAAGTTTGTCTGCTTCTTTGTTTTCGTAAAGCGCCAAGTTCAGGCCGGGATCTTTTTTCTGGGAAGAGTGCCAGAAAGGAAACGGGTCTAATGTTCGGCCGAGAACCTCACCGAATAAAAGCGCATCGTAATTCCTTGATTTCAAATAATCGGTATTCAGCTGGGAGAAATTGACTGATTCTATCCGGAGATCAACGCCAATGGCTAACCATTGCTCTTTAAGGAGCTGGCTGGTTTTGATGAGGACGGGATCGTCAACGGTGATTAAAGAGAATTTCAACTGGCGCAATTCTTTTTTGGGGCCGAAGCAGAATTCATTAAGCTTGCTTCTCGTTAGAACGCCGGTTTCGCCATTGCCCTCGGTCAGTCCGGCCGGCACTAGAATTTCTTGGCGGAATTTTTCCTGGAAAAGAATGACGGCTTGCTTGGTTTTGTCGCCGAAAACACCAGTGACTTCGCCTTCGGGATAAATGGCCGCGTCTTTAGCAAGGCATTTCTGGAGTTCTCTTACCTCTGCGCCTTGCGAGCCCTTGACCAACTTGCTTTTGAATTCAAAGGCAAGCGTTCGCGCCACTTCTTTTTCGCGGATATTGGTTTCCGCATTTTTAACAAAACCGGCTTTATCCAAGATTTCATTCGCTTTTGCCAAATCAAAGCCGAGAATATTTTTCGGTTCGCTTAGGCCGAAAATCGCGGGTAAAAGCGGGGACTCTACTATCGTACCGTTGCCGGCCAGAACATTATTGATCAGTCCTGTTTTGTCGGTGGCGTAGTTCAGGGCTTGCCGGACTGATTTTTCCGCCAGAATTTGGTTTTTGGGGTTGAGGAAAACAGCAAAATACCGGGGCAATTCAAATTCAACGGCTTGAAACGATTTTTTAAGCAATTCATTTTTTTGGTCGGGCGACGGTATCACTAACGAGCTGATCTTTCTTGTTTTTGCCGCCTGGGCCAGATCATTTTCGTTTTCAAAAAACAAAAAAGAAATTTCTTTTATCTTAGCTGCTTCGCCAACGTAGCGGGGATTGATTTTTAAAGAAAGCGATTTAATCCGGCCGTCGCTGTTTTTTTCCTGGATGATTTTATCAACCAAGTAAGGGCCGGAGCCGATTGGTTTCAAGTTGAAAATGGCCAAGGAGAAGTTTTCCGGGCTGATCTGTTTCCAAATCGCTTTGGGGATTATTTTCAAAGTCAGATTTTCTAAAAAGGGCGGGTAGCTGTTTTTCAACTTAAAGGCGATGGTGAAAGCGGAGATTTGCTCCACTTCTACGCCGAGCCAGCTGGCTCTTAGCGGGCTTTTATAATCGGGATTCTGGATGGTTTTGACGGTGAAAATGACATCATCGGCGGTTAAGGGTGTGTTGTCTTGAAAGACAAGGTTTTCTTTTAAGGTTACTTCCCAGGTTTTGCCGTTGTCTTTGATTTCGTAGCCCGCCGCCAAATCAGGGATAACGTCGCCGTTGGGGGCATATTTCATTAAGCCGGCAAAGACCAATTCGGTTAAGTCGCGGTCAGCGTCATTGGCGGAAGAGAGAACGGGATTGATGAATCTTGGCTGGCCGATGACGCCCTCAATCAGTTTGCCGCTGACGGCCGGTACCAAGGTAGTGGCGCGAAAGTAAAAACTTATTCCCCAAGCCGATAGAGAAACGAAGCTGATGATCGCCAAAAAAAGGAAAATGTTTTTTTCCTTGTTATTTAAAACCCGGAAAATTTTCCGGCATTGGTCAAAAGAAGGAAATGACTTCAAAGAGAACATTTTATCTGTTGATTATTACGCCAGCAAATCTAAGAGAGCTAAGATGACGAAAAAGACGCTGAGCATTATTGTCAGCCAAAAGATTTTTTTGGAAAAGCCGCGCAATTTGCCGGGCAAAGAAAAACTTTGTCCAAAAGCCGATCCCAGCGATTCGCCGCGGGGCTGGAGCCAGATTAAAATAATCAAAAGCAAAGCAATGGCGATTTGCGCCGCGGGCAGATAAGGTCTGGTTTGTTCGATGAGTTGAAATACATTCATATTATTTATTCGGCAGCCACTTTTGAAGGATAAAGTTTATCAGCCAGATAATAATAGTGGTCCAGAACAAGGGGAGCAGTCCTAAGATGACCAGTTCCGGGAAAGCAATGTCAATCAGCCAGACCAAGCCCATATTAATAATTAAACTGATCAGGCCGAGGGTGAGGAGTTTTAGCGGCAAGGTGATGGCATCGAGAATCGGTTTCAAGAAAAAATTAACGCCGCCGAGAAAGGTGCCGATCAGAACCAAAATTTTCCAATCGCCCAATATCTGGACGCCCGGGACGTATTTGTCAGCAAGCCAAAGGCCGGCAATTGATCCCGCTATTCTTAGGAGCAGATTCCACATGTTAAGACATCATAGCAAAAGAAAACGAGGCGGTCAACTATGGCGCGGCAATGATTTCCGGCTGAAAGAATTGATTTAGTTTCACCGTATGGGTTTTGATTTCGGATTCAGGCTTCATATCTTCCCGGGTTTTTTTAAGGGTTAGTTCCACCATTTTTCCTTCCAGGGTTTCTTGGGAAAAGCCCTGGTCAAAAACAAAGTTGCCCAAGCCGTAGAAAATATAGCCGTTTTTATATTGTTCTTCGCCTTGGATGATATGGCTGTGGTGGCAAATGATCAGGTCAGCGCCAGCATCGATTAATGCTTGGGAGAAGAGAATTTGGTTTTCGCTCGGCTTGGTTTGGTATTCATTGCCCATATGAAAAGAGACAATGACGAAGTCGGTCAGTTCTTTTGCCAGTTTAATGTCGGCCTTAATCGTTTCCAAATTTTCGGTGGTGATTTGAGCGATGCCGATTTGGCTTGTGGCTTGCCATGATTCTGGACCTTGGTCAGTATAGGCGAAGAAAGCCAGCCGTAGCGATGGCGCGCTAGTCGAACCAGTAATAGTTTTTATTGCCGGGCTAAAGGCCTGATTTTCATTGCCGCCGCCGATGGGAGAAATACCAGCCGTGATTAAGCGATTAATACTGTCTTGCAAGGCGAGCCGGCCATAATCAAAGGCATGATTATTGGCCAAAGAAACAATGTCAAAGCCAGCGGATTTTAACCCTTCGATGGCTTCGGGATCGGCGCGGAAAGAATAAATTGAGCCGATGTTCTGGCCTTGGTCGGAAATCTGACTTTCCAGATTGCCGAAAGCGAGATCAGCGGCCTGGAGCTTAGCGGCGATTTTAGCAAAAGGAAAAGCAAAATCATTATTGCCTTGTTTTTTTACCATGTATTCCACGCCCCGGTCGAGCATGATGTCGCCGACAAAAATGATTTTGGCCGTGGTCGACAGGACGACTTCTGGTTTTTGCGGGAAAATTTCAATAATCAATGGCTGTAAAACAAAAACAACGCCGGCGCCGATCAAGGCGATCAATAGAATCAAAATCAAAATTTTTGTCAGCGATTTAACCATAATTCAAATTATACAATTATACTCCTTAATTTAGATGAGGCAAAATTGCGGTTGTCAACAATACAAGCGATCGTGGGTATTGTTGACAGGTTTGATTTAATAGCATCGGCAGACCTCTGGGGACGCTGAAGCGTAAGGAGTGCTATTTTTTGGGTTTTAGTTTTTAGTGATTTCTGCTAAAATGTACTAATCGGTTATGGCTAAGACGAATTCTCTTTCCAGGGTTTTATTGATAATCGCCATGGGCGCGGCGGTTTTTTGTTTATCTGCGGCAGAAACTCAGGCGGCCATGGGGATTTTGGCGCAAATCAGCCAGTTGCAGAAAAAAATTTTTGACATTCAGATGAAACTGGCGATTGCGGAAAGCAGCGGCCGGTTGCCGGCTGGTTTCCGCTTTGAAAAGGACTTAAAGTTCAGCGACTACAATATCGAGGTGGCTTATCTGCAAATGATTTTAAAATCAGAAGGCGTTTTCTGCTCTCAATGCCGAGTGACCGGCTTTTTCGGCCGCGGCACTTATCTGGGCCTGATTGCTTTTCAGGAAAAGTATTTAGAAAAAGCCAGCGGCAGTTTTGATAACCAGACGCGCGAGAAAATCAATTCTGTTTTAGCGCCGGACATTTCTTTGCCGGCCGTGGCGGGCGCCGCCATGGATTCTTCAATATCGTGTTTCGCGGCAAAACCCGGAATGCCGGCGTTGCTTTTTCCAAAGAATAACGAATCCGGCCTGTCCACGTCATTTAATTTGGTTTGGTCGCCTTTGTCTGATTGGGGGAGCGGCTGTCCGGACAATAAAAAATACCAACTCCAAATTGACGACAATCCTGATTTTTCCAGTCCGTTGGTAGAAGTAGCGCTCGATGATTTAAAAACAAGCTATTTCATTTCTCCCGGCGTCCTCTCGCCTGATAGCATTTATCATTGGCGGGTGAGGGCGGAAAATGGTTTTAAGAGCGATTATGTTTCCCGTTCGTTCGGTGTTTCTTTTACTCCGGCAGTTGATTTGCGCGTTAATGACGCCAACGGGCCGCTGACCATTAATTACGGCAATTCAATCAAGCTTTCTTGGTTTTCATCTTTGGCGGATAAATGCGAGGCATTCGGCAGTTGGCAGGGCCAACGGCCTGTTTCCGGTTCTGAAGAAATCAAAAATTTAGTTGAATCGACCGCATTCGGCCTTTCTTGTTCCGGCGTGGGCGGTACGGCCAAAGACGAAGTGGAAGTTAATGTTTTGCCCCAGCCGGTTTTGGAATTAAATCTGAAAGCAATTTTTGCCGGTAAGGAGTTTACTGACAGCTTCGGCGGTTTGGCGCCTGTAAATAAATTTGACTTAGCCGCGAGTATTTTCACCAATGTTTCTGCCGGCAGCGTTGATTTTAAAATTAATTGTAATGATGACGGCGTTTGGGAAAAAATCGAGAGCGATGTTTTGGAAAGCGAAAAAGTGTTTGTTAATCCCTGCGTTTATTCCCAGATCGGCACTTATAATTTAAGAGTGAGGGCGGAAAAAGGTGGATTGGCGAACGAGAAAAGCATAATGGTCGCTGTTTATGAGACCGAAAAGCCGGATTTGGCGATTTTAAGCATTGAAAAAATCAATAATGCTTTTTTGGCCAAGGTGATTAACCGCGGACCGGCTTTCGAAATCAATACTACTTATCTTTGGCTGGCTGATTATGTCGCTCAAGTTAAAGGTGTTTTGCCTGGTTTTAAAGCAGGCGAAGAAAGGGTTTTGCGCTATGATGCCGGGGTTAATAGTCAGCGGAAGATAGAATTGCGCCTTGACGTTCTGGGAGAGCTTCTATAGAATCTATAAAGGATTAACATTAATTAATATAATCTATGAATATCAAACCGCTTTTCGATCACGTTCTCATTGAGCCCTTGCCTTTTGAGGAAAAAACAAAGGCCGGCATTTATTTGCCCGAGTCGGCGGAAAAAGAAAGGCCGGAACAGGGCAAAATCATTGCTGTCGGTCCGGGCAAAAAAGACGACGACGGCAAAATTATTTCTCTGTCCGTCAAACCGGGCGATAAAGTTTTGTTTACCAAATACGGGCCGAATGAGATTAAGATTGAAGGCAAAGAATATTTAATCGCCAAAGAAGAGGATATTTTAGCAATAATAGAATAAACTAAATTCGCACTGATTCATACGGATTTTAACTGATTTATGCTGATTATCGGTATTAATCAGTCGTATCAGTATTAATCAGTGTTGAGCAAAGCGAATATGGCTAAACAAATCTTATTTCAAGAAGCGGCGCGCAAAAAACTCAAGGCGGGAGTGGATAAATTAGCAGATGTGGTCAAAACCACTCTTGGTCCCAAGGGCCGAAACGTGGTTTTAGACAAGGGTTTTGGCGTGCCGACTTTGACTAATGACGGCGTGACTGTGGCCAAAGAAGTTGAGCTTGAGGATCGGGTGGAAAATTTGGGCGCCGAGATTGTCAAAGAAGTGGCGGAAAAAACCAATGATATTGCCGGCGACGGCACCACCACGGCCGTGGTCTTGGCCCAGGCAATCATTAACGCCGGCTTAAAGAATGTGGCGGCCGGCGCTGATCCTTTGGCCTTGAGGCGCGGCATTGAAAAAGCAAAGGATAAGGTTGTTTCTGTTTTGAAAGCAATGGCCAAGCCCATTTCCGGCAAGATTGAGATTTCCCAGGTGGCAACTATTTCTGCCGGCGATGCGGAAATCGGCAATTTAATCGCCGAAGTCATGACCGAAGTGGGCAAAGACGGGGTAGTGACGGTGGAAGAATCGCAGAAATTCGGTCTGGAAAAAGAAGTGGTCAAGGGCTTGCAGTTTGACAAAGGTTACGTTTCTCCTTACATGGTTACCAATGTGGAAAGGATGGTGGCGGAAATGGAAGATCCTTATATTCTGGTGACGGAAAAGAAAATTTCCAGTTTAGCGGAGATATTGCCCGTGATGGAAAAAATCGCCCAGGCCGGCAAAAAGGACTTGGTTATTATTGCCGAAGAAGTGGAAGGCGATGCTTTAACTACTATTGTTGTTAATAAATTGCGGGGCGCGTTCAACGCCCTGGCGATCAAGGCGCCCGGATTCGGTGACCGGAGAAAAGAAATGCTTCAGGATATTGCCGCGGTCTGCGGCGGCCAGATGATTTCTTCGGAATTGGGCATGAAGCTGGAAAATATTGATTTGAAAATGCTCGGCTCGGCGCGCAAAGTCATTGCCGGCAAAGAAAACACGACCATTATTGAGGGCAAGGGTAAAAAAGAAGATATTGAGGCGCGGGTCAATCAGATAAAAGGCGAATTAAAAACTACTACCTCCGATTTTGATAAAGAAAAACTGCAGGAGCGTTTGGCAAAATTGGCCGGCGGCGTGGCGGTTCTGAAAGTCGGTGCCGCCACTGAAGTGGAACAAAAAGCCAAACAGCACAAAACCGAGGACGCTTTAAATGCGACGCGGGCCGCCATTGAAGAGGGCATCGTGCCGGGCGGCGGCGTGGCTTTATTGCGTTGTTTGCCTGGTTTGGAGGATTTGAAGCTCGAGGGCGATGAGAAAACCGGCGTGGAAATTTTAAAAAGGGCTTTGGAAGAGCCGATCCGCCAGATCAGCCAGAATGCGGGCGTTGATGGCGCCGTGGTGGCGGAAAGAATCAAACACAGCGCCCCTATGATTGGCTTTGATGCCCAGGAAATGAAAGATAAAAACATGATTGAGGCGGGTATTATTGATCCGACCAAAGTGGTGAGAACCGCTTTGGAAAATGCGGTTTCGGCCGCGGCCATGCTTTTGACGACCGAGGCGGTGATTGCTGAGCGGCCGGAGGATAAAGATAAAAAAACCGGCATGCCCGGCGGCATGGGCGGAGAATACTAATTTTAAATTTATAATTTGAAATTTGAAATCGAAGCGCCCTTGTGCGGGCGTTTTGATTTTGTTTGACGAAAGTCATAAAGCGTGTTTAAATTTTCATGGTTGGGACTAATCTCTTTGAAAGGAGGTGATTGCAGTGTTAAAAACCGTAAGGAACTTTGTAAAAATTTTGGTCAGGATAGATGCTTTGATTTTTCCGGGCGAAGTCCTGGAGATTAGGCTTATTGTTGGGGATAGGAAAAATGAGCCAGTCGCCTGTTCCGAAACGCGAGAGATCAGGATACGCGAACGGCTTTTTGTCAGGTATGTTTCGCGTCTGCGCCGTTTATGGGGATACTCGCAGAAAAGAACCTTGATTCGTCTCGCTATTCACGAAATGCGTCATAAGCTTCAGCTTGGCGGAACGAGGCTGTGGACGAAAAAGAATATCGCCTCGATTCGTCCCCTTATCGACGAAAGGGTTTTCCTTTTTCTTCGAGAATGGCCATTCTTTGATACAGAAGATCCTATGCAAATTGATTCATGGATTATCGAGGGTCTCTGTATGCGTCTGATTACGAGGGGCCGTCCTCTCAAAAGTATCAAGAAAGTTTTACTTTCCCAACCGAAAAAGTAAAGAGAAGGCGTTGTCAAACACCTTCTTTTTATTTGCTAAAACCGGGTTTTTTTGTCAAGATAAACTAAGATTAATAAACTAACCACATAAAAATATGAAATATGTTTTAATCGTTTTAGCGGTTATTGCCGCTTGGCTGGTGCTGATTTTCAACAAGCTGGTGGCTTTAAGCTTGCGCGCCAAAGAGGCGTGGTCAGACATCGAGGTACAGATGAAACGCCGTTACGATCTGATCCCTAATTTAGTGGAGACGGTCAAGGGCTACGCTAGTCATGAAGCCGGGGTTTTTGATCGGGTGACTCAAGCTCGTGCCGCGGCCATGGGCGCAAAAACAATGGCCGAACACGCTCAAACGGAAAATGCTTTGTCAGAAACATTGAAATCATTATTCGCCGTGGCCGAGAATTATCCGCAATTAAGAGCAGTTGAGAGTTTTACTAAGCTTCAGACCGAGCTGACCGACACCGAAGACAAAATCCAAGCCGCCAGAAGATTTTACAACGCCAATGTTCGCGATTTCAACATTGCTATTCAGGTATTTCCGACCAATCTGATCGCGCCGGTATTTGGTTATAAGTCGCTGGAGTTTTTCGGCGTTGAGGAAGCAGCGAGAGAACCGGTGCAGGTGAAGTTTTAATTATGACAACTTATACTTTCGCCAGCGCGAATATCCGCAAGACCTGGTTTTTACTCGGTTCATTCCTGATTTTAATAATCGGTATGGGCTGGTTTTTCGGTTATTACTACGGCAATCAGGCAATCTTGTATTTCGCCGTCGGCTTAAGTGTTATCCAAAGCATTGCCAGTTATTGGTATTCGGACAAAATTATTTTGGCAATGACGAAGGCAAAAGAAATCAATCATAGCGAGAATCAAGAACTTTATCATTTGCTTGAAAACTTAACCATTGCTTCGGGTCTGCCCTTGCCGAAATTTTATCTGCTCGAAGAAAGCCAACCCAATGCTTTTGCTACTGGCCGCGATCCCAAACATGCCGCTATTGTTGTCACCCGCGGACTTTTGGAAAAACTGGAAAAGCCGGAGCTGGAAGGCGTTCTCGCCCACGAATTATCGCATATCGGCAACCGCGATTCCTTAGTGATGACCGTGACTGTAATTTTGGTCGGCATTATTTCCATGCTGGCAAATGTGTTTCTCCGGATTGGCCACCTTGGCGGCAAAAGCCGCGACAATAACAGCAAGGCCGGCGGCCTTCTTGCTCTTATTGGTTTAATTGCTATGATTCTGGCGCCGATTGTTGCCGCTTTGATTCAGTTGGCGATTTCCCGCAAAAGAGAGTTTCTGGCCGACGCTTCCGCCGGGCTTTTAACCCGTTATCCGGAAGGCCTTGCCAATGCCTTGGAAAAAATCAGCCAGGACCAGTCGTTGTTGAAAGTCGCTAATGATTCTACCGCCCATCTCTTTATTGCCAGCCCTTTTCGTGGTAAACAGGCAACTAACTGGCTGGTAAAAATGTTTTCGACGCACCCGCCGATAGAGGAGAGAATTAGGGCTTTAAAGGAGATGAGTATTTAATAAAATAAGGTATAATTACGAGTGGAAGAAAAGGAAAGATGGCCGAGCGGTTTAAGGCACAGCTTTGGAGAAGCTGCGTGGGGAAACCCACCGTGGGTTCGAATCCCACTCTTTCCGCCAAAATTGAAAATCGGAATCGGAAGCCGAAATGGGGTCGGCACGAAGTGCC
>CAZKCH010000002.1:49319-56260 GCA_964551525.1 uncultured Candidatus Saccharibacteria bacterium | reverse complement strand
TGTGTTGGGTGTGTTTGGGAGGGTTTTTTCAAGGCCATGGATTCGACCACGATTACTGGCAGTAATCGTGGTCGAATCCATGGCCTTGGAATAACCAATATTGATCGGTGCGTCCATGTTGCCGGTTGCCGGAATATTTATTTTCGTCGGCGCGCCCATCATCCCATCCATGGGCGCGGAAAAAATCACCCGCGGCGAAGTCATGTCGCCGCCCTGGCCGCCGCCCCCGCCGGAAACTAAACTGATGCTGTTATCGGTAAAAGCCGCTCCCGAGGCCTTAGAAACAATACCGTCCAGCCAGCCCATTGAATAACCCGGCGCCGAGGCTTCAACCCTGAACATGCCGGTCGGAATATTGGAAAAAGTAAAAGCGCCGGTGGTGCCGCCGGAAGTGGCGCTAGTAACATTAAAAGTCAAACCCGCGCCCCGCAAAGTAACCATGGCGTTATCAATGCCAGTGGCGCCCGACACCACCCGGCCCTTAATGGAATTATCCATGCCGACAGAACTAACGCTCGTCACTGTCCAAGAACCGGTTTTGGCCGTCGCGTCAGCCGTACCGCAAGCCATGCCCATATTATACATACAAGATGAATTGCTGTTGGCATCAGTTGCTTTTAAATAATATTTGAAAGCCGTGCCGCTGCCGCCGCCCGTATCAGCCGCCGGCACAATAAATTTAAATTCATTGCCGGAAACGTTCTGGCCGACGAGCGTGGTTGAACCCGTCCAATTATTGGTGCTGTAAATCATATTAGCGGTTAAACCCTGCGGCGGGGTTTCCGGATCAGCAATCATAGCCATAAACATGGCCTGCGTCCCGGAAACAACCTGAAAAACCGGCATATGATTGATTGTCGGCGACTGATTCTGATAACCGCCGCCTCCGCCGCCCGGCGTTTCCACTGCGCTGGAAGACGTTTGCGGATTGACACCTCCTCCCGATTCAAGAACAAAATCAAAATTGTTATTATTTGAATCATAACCATTGCCCCATCCGGATTGCGTTCCGGCCGGAGACAACGAAGCATCCATACTCGCCGTTGTCGCTGCCGGCGAGGCCTTTCTCTCTATACTCGTATTGGCAGACGAACAAACAGAAACCGCGGTTGTTTCTTTAATAGTAGCTGTGCCGCAACCAACCAGATCGGAAGACCGAAACATTCCTCCGCCAACTGCCTGATAAAGAATAATAGTGTTATTGCTGTCTATGCCATTGGCCGGAATACTGCCGCTGCCAGGAGTATAATTGTCAGCACTGCCAACACCCGTCGGCGCAATCAAACGAAAACCGCCGGCAGCAATATTGCCCGCGCCAAAAGTCACCAAATCAACCCCAGTGCCGTCTTGAGCCAAAAGCGTTACTTTCCAACCGGTAAGATCAACTATTGATCCGGTCGGGTTGTAGATTTCAATAAACTCGTCTGTCTCGCTCGAACCGGAAAGCTTGATTTCGGAAATCACCACTTGGCCGGGCTGAGCAACAAAACCGATCATGCCGCCGTCAGCATTATCTTCTCCCGTGCCATTTTCCGGTGCGTTGGCGCCAGTAGTGTCCACCACCACATAATCGCCGGCGCTGGGAGAAATTTTCGCGCCAGTAGCAATGACTGTCACCACGGTTTTGCCGCTAACCACTGAAGTGCTGATAGCGGTGATTGTTTCCGTGTCAGTCGCGGCCGTCGTCAAAGCAAATGAAGCAATAGAAATGGTGGCATTATTCATTAACTGGTCGAACTTCACTTGAAATGTAGTGGGGTTAACATATTCCACCATCATAATATAAGGACTGACGGCCCGAACCATGGGCGCCATGGGCAAACCGAGCGAGCCAAAAATGGTAAGCGAAGCGATAAAAACTCTTCCTGCTTTTTTAAAAAACCGATTCGTTTTTTCTTTAGACATATTTAAAAAAACCACGCGTATTAAAAAACGCGCGGTAAGTTATTGTTTATTATTTCTAAATTTAAAGACAAAAAAATGTACCCCACTTTCATCTTGGTAAAGATGTGATTATTATATTGTAGTTTCTCCAAAGACGCGCGTCAAGTAATCTTCAAAAACTAAACCCTCAAATTGTGGGAGGTCCGACCTCCCACAATTTTAATTTCGACCTTTGCTTTCTATCTCTGAAAAACAGAAGAAATATTGGCCAAAAAGTACCTGACCACCTTTAAGATTGACTGGGGCAGTTCTTCGGGCAAAATTGGCAATAAAGGAACGGGCTCTGACTGTTCTGGCAAAGGCATTTGTTCTGGAAAAACTTCAGGGCCCGGCTGCTGTTCGCCTGGAGGGATAAATTCGCCTTCTTGTCCGGAAAACTGCTGCTCGCATTGCTCTGGGTACTGACACTCGCTCGGTCCAGGCCCTCCTTGACCGCCTTTTTGAGCCCGCTCGATTTCCTCTTGAGTCATAAAACCGGCTGCCACGGCAAAATCAAAGCATTCCTGACGGTGTTCTTCTTGGGAACAGTAAACATCGCATTCCTCCTCGCCGCGGCAATTGGGAGGCATAATCCCTTGTCTAATCGCTTGCAATGTTTTTTTGGTATTTTCTATTTCTTCCGGAGGCATAAAGCCAGCGGCAATGGCAAAAGTCAGGCACTCTTCCATATGTTCTGCTTGAGAGCAGTAAGAGTCGCATTCCTGCCTTCCCTGACAGTTTGGCGGCTTTATTCCCTGTTTTATTGCTCTTAATGCTCCGCGGGCGCCTTCTATTTCCTCGGGCGGAATAAAGCCGGCAGCTATCCCGAATTCCAAACATTCTTCCATGTGTTCGGATTGAGAACAGTAAAGATCGCACTGCTCCTTTCCGGCGCAAGCGGGCGGCTTTGCTCCGGCTTTAATTGCCCTTAAAACTTTTTCCGCTTCTTCAACTTCTTCTGGCGGCATCAGCCCCGCTTCTCTAGCAAAAACAATGCACTCTTCCATATTTTCCGGCCGGGAGCAATAAACTTCACATTCTTGCTTTCCCTCGCACTTGGGCGGGGTCAAGCCCCTGTCTATGGCCTGAACGACTTTCCTTGCTTCATCAAGCTCTTCCTGAGGAATCAAATTATTTTCTTCGGCAAAAACAATGCATTCTTTTATATTCTCTATTTGGTCGCAGAACGCTTCGCAATTTTCCAATCCCCGACAGCCTCCCGGGCCTTCTGTTTCTCCCAGGGCCAGCATTCTTTGAGCCGACTCAATTTCTTTTTCAGACAATAAACCATGGGTTTCGGCAAAGTCCAAGCAAGTTTCTCTATTTTCCGGCTCCTCGCAATAAACAGCGCAATCGTTTTTATCGGAACAATTGCCCAATTCGGCAAGCGGATAAGATATTCTGGCAAAAGGGTCTTCTTTGGCAACAACAAAAACAATGCTTCCTAAAATCAGACACCCGGCCAATAAAACGATTTTAATAGAAAACTGCTTCATTTAAATGGGTTTTTATACAGGTCCCGAAAGGGATTAACCACTTTTTCTAATGGATTGGCGGAAGGCATATTCTTTAAAGGGTTTGCGGTTAGCTCGCTAATATCGCCGATATTGGTTCCAATATCAAAACCAGCGCTTCCGACAAACTGTTGGGCCCCCTTTCCTGCTCTTTTTCTTAGAATCCCGTAATAAACGCCGGCGGAAACGATAAAAACCAGGGCGATAATGGCTAAAATGATGGCTGTTTTCTTCCTCATTACCTTAATTAAAAACCCATTAAACCATCGGGTCAAGAGAGCGACAACCAAAAAGCCCGGCCGTAAGGCATAGGGCTTTTGGTCATCCACAAGGAAAAGATGAAACTAAATAGAAATGATTATCTTAGAGTCCCAGATCTGCGTTAGCGGCTGCCCTAGTTAATGGTCCGAATCTGCCGTTCACCGGAACAATGCCTTTGGCGGTCTGATACGCCTTAACCGCGCTAACGGTCATGGTGTAATAGTTGCCAGTGGCAGTACCAGTCAAATACCCCCTCGCAATTAAGAACTCTTGCAAACGCCTAACTTCAGCGTTATTCCAAAGCCCATAGAAAAGGTCTTGGTTAAACGGCTGCTGGCCTTGCTGTTCTTCTGCTAACATTCTTAGGAGTTCTGTCTGCAAAACCTGAATGTTATGGATAATAACATTAATCGCGGCTTGAATTTCACTCGTGGTTGGGTTAGCGGATAAAGCCGGTAATGTCCATAGGTCAAGTTCGGGCGTTGGGCTTGGGGTTGCAGACGGACTTGGGCTTGCGCTCGGTGATGCAGTCGGACTAGCAGTTGGACTCACAGTCGGACTGACGGTCGGGCTAGGTGTCAGGGTTGGAGTTGGTGTAGGAGTCGGAGTCGGCGTTGACGTTGATCCTCCTCCACCACCACCGCCACCGCGATCATCAGTACAAAGCACCGAAGGATCAACCGTCACTGCCACTTGGCTGGCTTGGGACGGAATCACCAATGATGAAGCCGTCGCGCCGCAAATAGTGCCCGGATCAGTAATGCCGGTGACCGTGAATCGATAACGGGAAAGCGAAGTAATGGTAACTGCAGAGCCGCCGGCTGACATGGTGATGATCACCGCGCTGTTTGTCATTTCAAGCTGGTCAATCGTGGTCGGTTTAAGCTTTAAGACCTCGCCTATATCAGTGATAAAAACATCAACTTCTTCGCTCACCACCACGTCCTGGACAGCTAAAGCCGAGTTTAGCGGCAAAACCATTCCTAACAAAACTATGATCGGTAAAAGTTTTTTTGCCATGAATTATTTTCGCTTTAGCAGATCCTTAGTTGATAATCACGTACTGCAAGGTGGCGGCTTCGGCCGGAGCAACTGTACAGGTAATCACGAAATTCGTTGCCGCGGCTCGAGTGCGCACAAAGCATGAGCCAGTCGCCGTAGCATCTGCGCCAGTACTAATACTGATAAGAGAGTTCGCCCCTACACTAGCTGCATCAGCTGTAATGGTAAAGATAAGCAAAGCACCATTAGGATTCCATCCAGCAGCATTACCACCAGCATCATCAGCTAAACTACCAACCGTCATCTTCGTAATGGTGGTACCACCCCCAACAGCAACGCTTGTCGCTGTGGCCGCGCCTAAAGCAGGCGTTACCAAGGTTGGCGTATTGGCAAAGACCAAAGCGCCAGAACCTGTTTCGTCGGAAATCACAGTAATCAATTCAGCAGAAGTGGTTGCGGCAAAAGCACTCAGCTTGTTAGCTGTTAAAGCTACAGTTCCAGCCAGATCTGGGAAGGCAATCGCCCGAGCAGCCGTAGCGCCAGATGAGAAGGTTGTCGCATTTGCGCCCGAGCCAAGAACAAGGCCCGAGGCGGCAGTGTCAGAAACTATCGTACCACCGCTTACGGTACCACTCGCATCAACGCTTGTCGCTGTGGCCGCGCCTAAAGCAGGCGTTACCAAGGTTGGCGTATTGGCAAAGACCAAAGCGCCAGAACCTGTTTCGTCGGAAATCACAGTAATCAATTCAGCAGAAGTGGTTGCGGCAAAAGCACTCAGCTTGTTAGCTGTTAAAGCTACAGTTCCAGCCAGATCTGGGAAGGCAATCGCCCGAGCAGCCGTAGCGCCAGATGAGAAGGTTGTCGCATTTGCGCCCGAGCCAAGAACAAGGCCCGAGGCGGCAGTGTCAGAAACTATCGTACCACCGCTTACGGTACCACTCGCATCAACGCTTGTCGCTGTGGCCGCGCCTAAAGCAGGTGTTACCAAGGTTGGCGTATTGGCAAAGACCAAAGCGCCAGTACCCGTTTCGTCGGTAACGGCAGTGATAAGATTAGCGCTTGAAGGAGTAGTAAGAGCAGTGGCTACGCCTGCGGCTAAACCGCTCACGCCGGTAGCGATCGGCAATCCCGTGGCATTGGTTAATGTCGCTGAAGCAGGAGTACCGAGAGCGCCACCATCATAAAGAATGGTCGCTGCCGCATCAGGAAAGGTATAAACACGAGCTACGGTCGGTCCAGCAGCAGTGAAGTAAGCAATACCCGTGCCGCCATTAGCAGTAGGTAAGATACCCGTTACACCAGTAGTAAGTGGCAATCCCGTGAGATTTGTGGCAACACCTGAAGCAGGCGTACCAAGAACAGGAGTAACTAAAGTCGGTGAAGTGGCAAAGACCAAAGCGCCAGAACCTGTTTCGTCAGAGACAACGCCGGCTAATTGAGCCGAGGTAGTAGCGGCGAAAACACTTAAGTTATTGGCTGTATAAGTTACTGTTCCGCCTGTGCCGAAAGCAACACTAGAACCATCAGTACCTGTAAGAGTAAGAGTATTATTTGCAGTAAATGTCTTACCAGCAGCAACAGTCAAAGATCCGCTAATAATAACGATGTTGCCTGAACTGTTCGGGAATGTCCAGGTTCTATTTGCAGTCAAATCATCGCTAGTAAAAGTGCCAGCGAAACGAGCTGCGCCGCCAGACGCTGGACTAAGAGTTAAAGTATCGTCAGTAGCATTCGCGGTGGCAAATGTCTGTGCCGCTGTAAAACTTTGAATAATGCCCAACCCAGCCACGGTTGCGGAAGAAGACGGGAATGTCATGGTTGTCGCATCAGTTCCTGCCAAAGTCAAACTATTATTAGCGGTTAATGTCTTGCCGTCAGCAATGGTCAAAGTCGCACTGGTCGCCGGAGCTGTCAAAGCCACTTTATTGATTGAAGTGGCAGTAGCCACGCCTAAAACTGGCGTAGTCAAAGTCGGTGAAGTGGCAAAGACTAGAAGACCAGTACCAGTTTCATCGGTAACAGCAGTGATAAGATTAGCGCTTGAAGGAGTAGCAAGAGCTGTGGCTACGCCAGCAGCTAAACCGCTCACGCCGGTAGCAATCGGTAATCCCGTGGCATTGGTCAATGTCGCTGAGGCAGGAGTACCCAAAGCCGGTGTCACCAAAGTCGGTGAAGTGGCAAACACTAAAGCGCCAGTACCCGTTTCGTCGGTAACGGCAGTGATAAGATTAGCGCTTGAAG
>CAZKCH010000002.1:28612-49219 GCA_964551525.1 uncultured Candidatus Saccharibacteria bacterium | reverse complement strand
CACCTGAAGCAGGCGTACCAAGAACAGGAGTAACTAAAGTCGGTGAAGTGGCAAACACCAAAGCGCCAGAACCTGTTTCGTCGGTAACGGCAGTGATAAGATTAGCGCTTGAAGGAGTAGCAAGAGCTGTGGCTACGCCAGCAGCTAAACCGCTCACGCCGGTAGCAATCGGTAATCCCGTGGCATTGGTCAATGTCGCTGAGGCAGGAGTACCCAAAGCCGGTGTCACCAAAGTCGGTGAAGTGGCAAACACTAAAGCGCCAGTACCTGTTTCGTCGGAGACAACGCCGGCTAATTGAGCCGAGGTAGTAGCGGCGAAAACACTTAAGTTATTGGCTGTATAAGTTACTGTCCCACCTGTACCAAAAGCAACTGAACTCGCGTCAGTTCCAGTAAAGGTAAGGGTATTGTTCGCAGTCAGGGTTTTGCCATCAGCAATGGTTAAAGTCGCGCTGGTCGCCGGAGCCGTCAAGGCCACCTTATTAATTGAAGTGGCAGTAGCCACGCCCAATACTGGAGTAACTAATGTCGGTGAAGTAGCAAGCACCACAACGCCTGTACCGGTTTCGTCAGAGACAACACCGGCTAATTCAGCAGAAGTGGTTGCGGCAAAAACGCTCAGTTTATTGGTTGTTAACGTTACAGTTCCGGTAGTCGCCGGAAAAGTAATCGTAACGTCTGCTCCATCGGTAATGGCAAAAGTGGTTTCAAAGGCATCAGCGGTTAAACCCTCAAACACCAGAGGAGAAGCGCCAGCGATGGTGCCATTAAAAGTCACCACATCGGTAGCCGCATCGCCCAAGGAGACATCGCCATTAGCCGTTAAAGCTCCGGTGAAAGTCAGGCCGCCGGTAACTGACAAAGTGCCGGCAATGAGCGTATTGCCGCTAGAGCCAGTCACTACAAACTTGTTCGTATTAACGGTAATATTGCCTCCGGTGGCGATATCAGTGCCAATCGTTGTCACTGCCGCTGCCGGAGCCGCTAAAACCATCGATAGAACAAAAACTATGGAAAAAAGTTTTATTTTATTTTTCATTTTGAATTTTAATTATTATTTTCCCCATCATTTTTTATGCATCTAAAAACGATGAGAAACTTTGTTGATTATTTTTTGTCGACCGAAATATTTTTGACTTTTAAATCGCAAAAATTTCGGGACTTTTCGACCTTTGTTTTCCCTTGGCTGAATTATGCCTTGGTATGTTTCATTATACATTAAAACCAAGGAAATGTGTAAAGAGCAATCTGTGTATAACCCAGACACTGATCAATGCTGATTATAACTGATTTATACGGATACTTTTTCTGTATGAATAAATCTTTTTATTACTAATTTATCTGGCCCAAAGTTTATCAAAAAGCCCAGTTTATATTTAGAACCTTTTAAATAGCCCCAAAATTGTTTTTCGTCCTCTTTTTTAAAAAATGGTTTAGATTTTATTTCAACAATAATTTCTCCATTTATAACTAGGTCTGGTATATAAGTACCGATCTTTTTTCGATCATAAAAAATATCTATTCTGACTTGATTTTCAACTTCTAACTTTCTTTTTATCAGTTCTTTTAAGAGCGCTCTCTCTAAAATTACCTCTTTTATGCCTCCACCCAAGGCATTATAAACCTCAAAGCAAGCTCCCCTTATTTCATAAGAATCTTTTTCGTAAAGAAAATTAGGAACCCTATTGATCATTAATTTATCATATCAATATTAGTTATCAGCATCAATCAGTTTAAATCAGCATAAATCAGTGGAACAAAAAGCCCCCGTTAAACGGGGGTCTTTTTGTGTCTTCACAAGGATAAGACAACTGAACGACTAGGACGGATTGACAAAGTATCCACCCTGAACCGGAGTGCCGCTGGTCAAGGCATTGCTGACATTAGCGCCAGCAGTGGTGCCATCAGACCAGATAACATGACCGGAAGAGGAATTGATCTTTAAGGCGAAATTGTCGCCGTCTGTCTCGTAATCATTCAAGGTCGCTTCCACATAATAGGTCCGGCTCGTTCCGGCGGCAATGGTGTCAGTCAGAACAACTGCCACAGTGTCATTAGGATCAATATTGGTGGTGGCAGTAGTACCAACCGTAGCGCCAGTATCTACTCTCTTAACGGTTATGGTATCGCCGCCATTGGCATCATCATCTGCCTGATATCCTGTAACCGTGAAGGTGATCGCGTCAGTAGTGCCGTCAAAACTCACTTCGCCGGAAGCATCAGTAGTAATAGTGAAGTCCAAGACCCTCATCGTCGCGTTCACCAGAGTTCCAGAAGGACTGCCAGCGGCCAAAGCCAGGGTTGGCTTGGTCTTGACAAGAGTCATCTCGTTAAAGTTGGTGGCAGTGATCGGGGTCGGTGAACCAGCCGCTGAGGTGACAAATGCTCCGGAAGATGCTCCATGAGCATAAATGTCAGTAGCGGACAAATTGGTCGAACCAGCCACATCAACGATGTAGAATCTTGGCGTGTGCTTGGAAGTCGCGCCCTCGGATGTGCCGTTTAAGTCAACCTTTAAGGTTAAGGTTAAACTGTCATCCTTAGGAATCTGTGTACCAGCGATATAGAAGGTGTGGACAACATTAGCAGCCGCGCTTGTTCCGGTTAAATAACCAGGAGCGCTAATCTCGGTTGAGCCATTGTAAAGGTGAATCGCCGCAATGTCAGGAACATGGTTAGTTCCATCTGTTTGCAGGTAAACCTTTAAGGCCTCAAGATTAATCGCTTCATTGGCAGCCGTGAATTTGATCTTATTAAAGACCACGCCGTCAACTCCATTGGCTCCGATCGCCACATTGGCGGCCACAGGAGTGTCAGAAGAAACAGCCACGGTCAAAGTGCCAGCGCTCGCTAAAGTAATCACGCCGCTGTTGGCAAGATCCGTACCACTACCGTAAACAGTGGTGTTGGATGATAAACCTGTTCCAACCACGTCTGTTGTAGCAGCGGCAAGATTAGCAATACCAGTGGCGATTCCCACACTGCCTCCGACCAAGACATTGCCCTTTAAGGTCAAAACCTTTTGGGTTGTCTTAGTAACATTTACTGAAAGACCAGTGAACTGAACATAGGTCACAGTGCCAGAATCAGTGAAGGCAGAAACAACTGTTCCTACTTGAGTCGCGCCATCATAAAGCTTCAAAGAACCGACATAAGTGTCAGTGGCAGCGGCATAAAGTAGAGAGGTGTTGGAACCAGCAGTGAATTTGATTGAACTAACTCTAACGTCTCCAGCTGAACCAGCGGTTAAGACCACTTTTGCCAATTCGGCATTAGAAGCATTAATCATCTGGGTCGTGGCAGTAGGAGTCAAGAAAGTCACCGCCAAGGTCTCTGCGCTCGCGGTCTGGTTGGTGCTATCAGCATCAGCGGCAGGATCAGTGACCACAGCGCCGGAATAAACACCGGTCGCATAAAGGTCATTATCGATTCCCATTGAGCCGATATTGCTAGCCCATCTGGTCGCGCTCACTGTGTCAGAAGGGACATCGGTCGTCACTGACAAGGTCTTGACCACGTCTTTGGTCAAAGTCAAATTAACGCTGAATGTAGCGGTTGTCGTCGGGGCGGAAACCACTCCTAATTGAGTTGCTCCATCCCAAAGTTTGACATTGACAAAGTCACCAGCAGCGGCCACGGTCTTAGTGGCAATGGCTGACTGGTAGAGATTGACCACTAAAGAAGAGATAAGAATATCTTCTCCGGTAGCGGTGAAATCAACGGCTAAGAACTTGTAATCAGTTGAACCAGGCACAACAGTAGTCGCGGCAGGCGTGCTCGGGCTAGTCGCCATGGTCAGAGTACCAACTGAAGCATTGGCGGTGTGAGTCGTCACTTCGCCTAATGTATCAACAGCGGTAATAGTGACAAGAGCAGTAGCTAAGTTTCCCTGCGAAACAATACCGTCAACTTTAACCTCGTTCACGAAAATACCGATGGTCGTGTAAGAAGCAGCAGTTGGGATATCAGCTCTAACATGAATAACAACATGGCCTGCCTTAGGAACATCGAAGATGCCGGTATCAAGACCGGTAGAATCCGCGCCCCAAGTGGCCACTGTGCCAACAAAGTTGGTCGCTGAGTCAATTAAGGTCTCTACTGCTGTGGCTTCGTCATATTTGTACAAACTGACATTAGAGATATCAGTCGAACCAGCATTGGTTCCGCCCAGGCTTAACTTCAGCCGGGCCACCCTTAGGTTCTCTTCAGAGCCGGCAGTGAAACGGAAAGCAGAAATAAGCTGACCGGTGGTGCCGTTGACAAAGGCCTTAGCTGAAGGATTGGTGGCTGCGTTTAAAGTCACAGTCATACCAGAACTCTGGCTAATGGTCTGAGCAATGCTCTGTTGAGTGGTATAATCACCAGCAGTACTTGCTTTAGTGATAACCACAGAACCGGAAGAATTATTTCCCAGAGCAACCACATCGGTTGTCTGGCCAATCTCAAACTGAAGCGTTCTGCTGGTAGTAATACCGGCAGTAATATCGCAGTAGAGATAAACGATCTTGTTTGCGCCCGCATTGATAACAATAGGAGTAGCAGAAAGATCAAACGTAACTGATCCATCAGCTGCTAAAGCAGCCATGGTTGAACCAACCTGAGCGCCTAAAACCTTAATTTTAAAGTTCGAAGCGTCAGTATTGCTGGCTGAACCAATTTGAGTGAATCTAATACTAGTTACACTAAAGGCCTCTGTAACAGCGGCAAATGTCCATGAAGCCATCTGCTGATCAACTGCTCCGGATAAAGGAGAGCTATTAGCAGGATAAGCATTCACATTGACATTTAGGTAGCCAACAGAAATGCCGGCTAAACTCATATGATTGCCATTAACCGGAAATGTGCCGGAAACTGCCTTGGTGGCGACAACATCAGTTGCGGCCGCAATACCCAAGACAGGTGTGTTGCCAGCAGTGGCTCCACTACCGACTACTGCCATTGTCGCAGTCACGGTCAATGTTTTTTGAGTGCCGGCTGGGACAGACCAATTAAGGCCGGAGAAAGTGGCTTTATTGGTAGTAGAATTCAAGGCCTGAATACTGCCAACCTGAACCGCGCCTTCCCATAATTTGACTTCAGTAATATCAGCATTGTTCGCTAGGCCAGTCCTCTTTATTGCAATCGAAGAAATAACTGTATCTTCTGCCGCGGCAAAGTTGATCCTGGTAAAGGGAACATTGCTTGCTCCGCCAGCAACGGTAGTGGAAGCCGGTGTATTAGACGCCAAGCTTACAGCTACACCTGCGGTCGGAATGACGATTGGAGAGGTAGTCGGCGATACGGTCGGCGATACGGTCGGCGATACGGTCGGAGTGATTACGCCTCCAGTCAATAATGAATTTAATTTGGCCCGAGTTAATGAACCGACATAGCCGGTTCCTACGGTTAAACCAATCGGATTCAAGCAGGCAGAAGCAAATAGCTCCTGAAATCTGATGACCGCCGCTCTGGTGGCGCCGCCGAAATAAGTTGTCTCATTTCCAGGCGAACCAGCGCCGGCATCAGCCACGTTGACATTTAATTGGTTTAACAACGACTGCAGACATTTCACGTCGCTGCCTGAAGAGCCCCTGGCTAAATTCCTGCTGAAGGATATACCCACGCAATTGGCAGGAATGCCAGTGGAAGTGCCTCCAAGACCGCCTAACTGGCCCTGTAATTGGGACAATTGAGCGTTCAAGGCAGCAATTTGGGCTTGCAGATCAGCGGTAGTCAAAGCAGAAACACCCGGAGCCATCATCACCACTAAGGTGATTGTCGTTACTATCGCTAAAAGTTTTTTTTGCATTTTTTTAATTATTTTTGTTAACTATTTATTTTTTTATTTGTGGCGGTTGCCGACCGAAAACCTTGATTTTTTGGGTAGAGATATCTCATTGGCCACCCAGAAAACCGTGGCTTCAACTGCCTTCAAATGTTAAATTGATTATTTATTCCTGGGTATAAGTTAAGATTAATATTTTCTCCAAGGCTTGCTCGTAATCCCCTGCTTCAAAATCCGACTTTACCTGGATTAAAATCTCTGTTTGCGCTTCGTTCAAAGACCGGCCTTCCAAATCCCTGATTTCCCTTGCCACTAATCCTGATAACGCTTCTTCCAGTTCATAGGTTCCACCCACGTCCACGCCCAAGGCCTCTAACTTCTCTTTACTAACCTGGATTTTATTCGCTTCTTTCACGATTGCCATTGCCCGCGTTGGCGAATCCTGGCTTTCTTTGATCTTATCGGTCGCCTCGGTTAAACTGCTCCTAAACTCCTGAATCGCTGAAGCCAAATTATTTTCTTGGTTTTTTTTGGCAATTATCTCTACCTCTCCCAATCTTTTACCCGCGATCTCTAATTTTGCCTTTGATTGCTCATTTTCCGCCACCATCAGATAACCGGCTTTCTCTGTCAGCTTCTTCACCGGATAAAGTAAGTCCCCGGGTAAAGCCGATTGGCTTAATCCGGTTGTGCCGGCCAGAATCACGATAAAAACCGCGGTGGCTAAAGCCGGTCTAAAATTAAAATTAGGCAAAACCTGAAACACTTCCACCACATTATCCATGAAACTGCGCTTTATCGGATCACCGATACACTGTTTCTTAGTCAAAACCACCCAATCATTCTCGGGTTTGATCTCTTTGAGAAGCGCAATTTTGCGAATAAGCTCTTTTTCCGTCATTTTATTCGTGTTTTGTCTCTCTATTATAATGACGGAATTTAAGCCAAAACGTTACAATCCCATGTGAGCAGCAGCCCGCTAAGAAAACCATTCGCAGGCCGAGCGGGCATGGATCCTGAGGCCCGCAAAGCGGGCCGAAGGAGAGCGAGGCCGAGACTTGAGCACAGGTTTCTCGCAGGGAAACCTGATGCGTGTTTTCGTTGCGGATGCTGCGAACTTATAGCTTTAAATCCGTGATTTCTCTAAGAGTTATTAGAGCGCGATGATTTATCACTCTAATCGTCCCTTCTGGCTTGCCCAAAATCTCCCCTATCTCCTTGAAAGAGAGCCCGTCAACATGGCGCATTAAGATCACTTCCTGCTGTTCCTGCCCCAACCCCTTAATCGCCTCTTTAATTTGATTCGCGTCCGAGCTTAAAATCGCCTTTTCTTCTAGGCCCGCCGTCGGATCAGCCACATAAGCGGCAGAAACCACTTGGAACTGGCTTTTCTCCCGATAATGGTCAATTACCAAATTCCTCGCTATCTGATACAAAAACGCTGTCCAATTTTGGATACTTTGCGCTTTTCGCTTTTCGCTTTGCGCTTCAATGCACTTAGCCCATGCCTTGGTAAATGTCTCCGATGTCAAATCTTGAGCCGCCTCTTTAGAATTAACCTTAAGAAAAATGAACCGGTAGATGCGGTTAATGTTCTGATCGTATATTCGGCTGAATTCCTGACGAATATCCATTGTATTTAAAAGTAGGACAATCCCCTCTTATGAGCTTAAAACCTGTTTAAATAGGTAGGACAACCTGTTAACTATAGTAGGACAACTTGTGGGTGCGTCTGTCCTACCCGGTAAAACGTCTGGTTTTTCTCTCCGATTCTTTCTACCATGCCCTGGCTAAGCAGATATTCAAAATCCCGCCTCAAGGTTCTTTTGCTCACTCCGGGCAAAACCTGCTTTACTTCCCAGACCTGGACCTTGCCTTTTTCCCTGACTATACCCATAATCCTTTCCTGTCTTTGCCGGTTCTTGTGCAAATTGTCAGGAACCGGCACTAAATCCTCTGGGAGCTGGTTTGCCATTAACGCCTGAAAAACAGGCGCCTCTTGTTCCGGCTCCTCTTGTTTTTCCGTGCCCTCTACGGGCTCTATAGAATCCTTCAGTATAACATATCCCCGTTCTATCTCCAAAATTATTGCCTCTTTTACCCACTTTTGTTCTTTGGCGATTTCCAAAAACGCCGCCATAATCCCTAAATCGATCAAGATTTCCGTCTTCAAATCGCCACCCTCGTCATTATTCGTATATTCGTATTGATTCGTAATTCGTAGATCAGTAATTCGTAGGGCTTTATCCAAAATGTCAATCCCAATCCCCCTGATTTTATACCGCAACGGCTCTTTTTTGGGAAAGAGTTGCGTCAGCCGATAAAGGCCATTTGTTAGTTGAATTATTTCTTGTTTATTCATCATGTATATGAGCAATAGTCTGCTGAGAAAACCATGCAAACCACTGCGATCAGTATTCGCATTATATTACCGAAAACCAGCTTCTTTGGCAATCCTTTTCACCTTAGTCAATTTGCCACGATCGTAGGAAATTGACTACGGTCAATAAAAAGACGCGCTCGCATTTTGCGAGCGCGCCCGGCGACTACACCTCGACGAACTCTTCTCTGACGACCGTGAAACCGTTTTTCTTGGCGAAAAAACGAGCTTCTCGCTCCATGAAAAATGCCACGGCACTGCCCTTGTCTCCTCGTTGCGCCCACACACAATCCCCCCTCAAAAACATATCTCGTTCAGGAATTTCTGGGTTGACAAGAAGAAACATGCTAGTGTTTTTGTCGAGTTGTACAATCGCCCGTTTACAGTACGAAGCATTAGCCATAGCGGCCTCCTTTCCTCGAATTAATCTCACCCTACCCCCCCCCGCCAAAAAGTCAAGAGCAAAAAATCCCGACTTGCGAGGTCGGGATATTAGAAAAACCCAATACAAGTTATAACGGGCAGCAGCCGCACTCCGCATCTTTGCTGTTTTGGCTGAAAGTAATCGTTGGGTTGCCGGTTAAATCCGCGCACGTCCCGCCCGGCCAGTAAACGCCATAAGCGTTATTAGTTATCTGCAAATTGCTTATTGTCGGTAGTCCCCCATTTCGTATCCAAATCGCCACTGACGACAAATTACTATTGCCATAAGTCGCCCGGTGATTCCGCAAGACCAAATTTTCCAGCGTCGAGCCGCCGGCGTTATTCAGATAAATACCCGCCACCCGACTATTATCAAAAAGCGAGTTTTTAACCGCGACATTGGCTCCCAAAATCCGGAAGGCGCCCTTTTCCGGCATAAAATCAAACGCCACTCCCCCATACCTAACAATAATATTATTAAAAACCGAATTTTGGCTGGTAGAGTTAATCTCAATATAATTCCAATCCCCGTAATAAGCCGGGTTATTCGTGGCTGTCTGAGTGAAATCACTGGCCGTGTCGCGCGATGAGGTAAACACGATCGGCTGACTCTGCGTCCCCTGCGCTAGAATCTGGCCGTTAATAATCAACTTGCCTCGGCTGGTAACGCTGGAAGAATACTTAAACCTAATGATAGTCCCCGGCTTTATTGTCAAAACCGCGTTGCTGGCTATGGTTAAACTGTCGTCAATCACGTATTGCCCAAACCCGGGCGAAAGAATCGTGCTGTTATCCACAATATAATTAATCGGGAAATAATTTAAAGCGCTGGCAGAATAATTGCTGTTTTGCGTCCCGGGCGTGCCGTTAATCTGGTCTTCACCCCAATTTCCCCGACTGTCAGAAAACCGCAAAGGATTGGTTTTCGCCAATGACTTGCCATTGCCATTCGCTCCCCACTCCCACGAATAGGCGACCTGATCAATTAAATTACCGTTCTTATCTTTTAATATCACTTTGACTTGAGTTGAATCATTCTTTAATCCCAATTCCGAATCATTAATTTCCAGTCGAATGACATTGTCTGAATAAGCGGGAATTTGATAATAAACGCTATCAAAAATATGGCTAATACCTGTTGTTTTGTCACCAATAATCGCATACCCGCCGGCTTTAATAATGGTCGAACTACCGCCATGAGTCGTGTCCGCCGCCAACAATTGCTCTTGACCATTGACTCCTCCCTCGGTGATCAAAATCCAATCCTTTAAATCAACATCAAATCCGGCGGAGTTATAAAGCTCGACGTACTCATAATAACTATCGCTGCCCGGCGAAGGATTATACATTATTTCGTTGACAACCACGGGCACACTAGCATAACCGGCCTCAATCTCCGCCCAGGCGCTATGATTGCCCAAACCATCACCCGTTCTCGCTTGAAATTTATACAAGGTGAAATCATCTGGCGCCGAATAATCTTTGCTCGTATTTTGGGTATCGATTATCCAATCCTGCCAATTATTGCTGCCGATTTTTACCTGAACATCAAAATGACTGTATTGGCCCCCGGCTGACCAATTAATGGTAAAATTGGGTGAATTAACCTTATAATTCGTTAGCGATAGCACCGGAACCAAAAGCCCAGTTTGGATTTCCCAAGCATAACTGGCTGGTGTCGGATCGATATTATTACTGTTATCAATCGCCCTGACTTCAAATTGATGATTGGCAACTGCCAGTCCCTGATAATTTTTTGGCGACTGACAACTCGCCCAACTACCCGCATCAAACCGGCATTCAAAAACCGCGGCCGAATCGTCGCTGGAAAAAGAAAAATCCGCGTTTATGGCAGTAGTCGGATTCGATGGCAAGGGCACGCCCAACGAAGTTTCCGGCGGCGTAGTATCCAAGACAATTATCTCCCAAAGATAATCCGCCGGAGTGGGATCGATATTTCCCGAACCGTCAGTCGCCCGCACCCTAAACTGATGGCTTCCCACGCTTAAACCATGATACTCTTTAGGAGAAACACAACTGACCCAATTTTCCGCATCAACCTGACACTCAAAAGTGGAATTTGCCTCGCTGGCGCCAAAATCAAAAACAGCAGAAGTTGAATCAGTTGGACTCACGGGGAAAGAACCGATAATCGTTTCCGGCGCCGAAGTATCGTAAAACTTTGTCTGGCCTGAAGAGTTTGTCGGCGTTGGCTTGGTTTCTATTTGGAAATCAGCGGCATTGTTATTGGTATCGATATTAGACGACGCCCTCTCAATACTTTGGTCTGTGCCAGCCGACACTGCTGGCGATCCCTCTTTAATAAATAGCGGCATACCCCACCCGACTGCGTCCAATGCTGATTTTCGCGCCGTCTCATCAGTTAAATCAGCAACGTCAAATGGAACTAAAGCCAAGCCGCCGTCGGCAGCAGAAAGCTGGCCGCTGGTATAAAAATCACCGTTGCCTGATCTAACCTGCCAATTGGAATTTGGATCCCCGCCGGTCTCGGGAAAATTATAAATTCCCACCAAATAGTATCCATTGGCCGGAATAGTTGCTCCCGCCGGCAACGGCCATCTTCTTTGGGGCTCGGCCCAATTTTTTGAAGCAGAATAATAATTCAAATAAAATCCGGCGATGTTTATTGGTTCTTGATTAGGATTATAGAGTTCAACAAATTCATTTGTGCCCGTCTGTACCTCATTGACCAAAACTCTGCCCGGTGTTTGAAAGCTTTGCATTGTTGACCAAATTTCATTTCCGTGTGAATCGCGATTTTGGAAACGAAAAAAGTAAGTCGTTTTAGGAGTAAGATTTTCAAGATAAAAAACGTGTTTTTGAGAAAAAACGAGATCAGAAAAAGAATTCCCAAATAACGCATTAAGACCATATTCAAAATTAGCCACCGAATCCTCGTCTGTCTGCCAGGAGATAATAGCAAAATTAGCTGATGGCCGAGTGATCAAATTCAACGTTGTGGGTGGCCGGCTATCAACGCCGCCCGATTGCGCCGGACTCGGAGAAGGACTAGGCGACAAACTTGGAGTTGCTGAAGGACTGACTGACGGACTCGGAGATGGGGTTACCAAAGGACTCGCCGATGGACTCGGGGACGGAGTTATCGAAGGGCTCGGGAACGGACTTTGAGACGGACTCGGCGACGGAGTAGCAGAAGGTGCGGGAGACACGCTTGGAATAGGAGTCGCACTCGGGCTCGGGGTCAAGGTTGGCGTCGGCGGCGGGCTCGCCTCCGGAGTAGGACTCGACTCATCCAATAAATCAAGTTGCCCTGAAAGATCGTCAGGATCTTCTTGCAATTGGGTTTCATTAGTCCCCTCTTCACCTAATGGCAATTGGGCTGTTAATGTTCGGCTAATCTCTTTTGGTTTAAGACTAGAAATCATGTCTTTCAATCCCTCCCGAATATCGGCAAAAGCATCGGCAATACCACCGAAAATTCCGCTGAAAAACGACTTTACGTTTTGCCAAAAAGTCGGTTTGGCTACGGCGAAATTCCGGCTTTGCGTTGCCTGAACAATGAGCTGTCCCATATCTGAATTAAAACTATCCCGCGCCTCCTGAGTGATACCGGCGTAATCCGTATATTTGCCCCACTTGCTCCAAAGATCCGCGAAATGAAGCGCCAATTTACTTTCATTCCCACTGTTAATACTCGGGTCGTTTAAAAATTTACCCGTTCCCGTTAAACCAATTCCGCCCATTTCTGCTTTAGCATCCTCCCAAGCAACTAAATGATTTTCCCCTCCCCGCCTTGAATCGAAATAACGCCAAATGCCGTCATAAAGCTTTTCTTGACGCAAAACACCAAGCGCGGAAAAAACCGCCACGGTTTTATCAGTAATGGCAAAACTATTCAGAGTTAAGGCCGCCATTGGTCCGCTAACCGCGCCCCTAACCACAGAAGGCAAGTCAAAACCAATGCCGGTAAAGTAGCCCTTCAAATTAATCCTTTCGTCTAAAATCGAGTTGAAATAATCCCTTGCCAGAGTTTTATATCTCTGGGAAGAAACCATATCAATTAAGTCAAATTCGTTCATGGCGCTTAAAACCACTAAACCATAAGTAATATCCGTGCCGGTTTTAACAAGGCCAAGACCCGTATTTAGGGCCTGTTTTATCTGATTATCGGTCAGCATAAAATTGGCCACGGTTTTAATCATATTTAAGCCGCTCTTAATTTGCGCTGCTTTCTTAGCATCAATTTCAAGTGTTTTTCCCAAACCCAAAACAGGTAATAATAAAAGAATAACGACTGCCATTGAAGCAGCCGTTAAAACTATTTTATTACCATTTACCATTGAGAATGATTTCACGGATGAATTCCTCTGATCCATTATTCGCAACGTATAATTTATTCCCAGTTTTCCAAAAATAAACATAAGTTCCCCACAAATGAACATCTTCGTATGCTTTCACCGCCTTGATACCACCAATATTTATTTCCTCAAGGTTTCCATCTAAACCAAAGAAGCTCCAAATTTTTTGCGACTCTTCCAATAAACTATCTATTTTATTTAAAAAATAAATGTCTAAAGAAAGTGTCGTTGAAACTTCCGTCAACCCATTTACTATTATACCCGTTGTCCTGTTATCTAATATAACCTCTTCTTCTTTGCATTTAATTTCCTTTATTTCTTCCCATTCCTTTGGCACCTTAAATTCATATCCATCGATTTCATTTATTACCTTCCAAGTATTGCCGATTACGCTTTTAACGACCCTAACCCCTTCGGGCAAACTCGCGTTCAAACCACTAACCGCTTCCTTGCTTTGCCAAAATAAAAAAGCGCTTCCCGCCAGCGCTAAACCTAAAAACAAAACGAAAAGAAAAGAAATCACCCTTTTTATTGGAAAAACCATGAAAAACTTTTTTTGTTTTGAATATCTATCTCTATTTTAACCAACCATCCTTTCCGCGCAAGCCCCAACCTGTGGATAACTTTACCTTAGTCAAAAAGCCACGATCGTGGCTTTTTGACTACGGTCAATATTTAAGACAACCCGAAAAGGGATTTTAGATGTAACTCGTTGTCAATTGAATTCAAAACGGCGAAACGAACATACTTCCTTAAGTCAAAATTTTCTATAATATAATCTATTTCATTCTTACAATCATAAGGAAAAACGAATACACTTTTTTGCAACTCGCGAAATCCAGCTCTCTTTAATTTATCTCTTAAAATATCTCTGCCCTGACGCGTCTTTTCCGGAACGTCGAAAAAAACCAGCCGCCATTTCCCATCCCAACTTTTTTTATCTTGTCTAATCGCCTCGAAATTGTACGTCAAAGCTCTTAATTTTCCCTTATCTGTCAAAATTAATGTATAAGTGCCATCTTTATTTTTTTCTCGCCTAATAAGTTTCGATCGGTAAAGACGGTTAATTTGCTGGTGAAGCTCTCCATTATTGATTCTCCGCCACTCTCTGGCGGCACTTTTTACAACCGACCATTGACGTCTCGGATTGTAAGTAAACCCGATAGCCAAACCAGAAAATAGTAATAATAATATTTTTTGTCTTAAGGCTGACATATTTTGGAAAGTTTAGATCAGCTATTTTTATTATAACTTCATTAAACGACCTTAGTCAATTTGCCACGATCGTAGGAAATTGACTACGGTCGAAACAAAGAAAACAACGCCGATTAGGAGCGTTGTTTTGAGTTAGTGGTTTTGGCTACAGATTTCTGGCTTGAAAAAACGATTTTGCCATCTTTTTCTTCCACTAGAATCGGGCTGCCGGGTTTGATTTCCCCCGTCACCAGCTTCATGGCCAAGGGATCAAGCACTTGCTGTTGAATCACCCGCTTCAGGGGCCGAGCGCCCAGATTCGAATCATAGCCCTTTTCCGCCAAAAACTCTTTGGCTTTCTCGGAAAAATTCAGCTCGATCTTTTTCGGTTTCAACCGCAAAGCCACTTTTTCCAGCTCCAAGTCAACGATTTTCTTGATTTCCGGCTTGCCCAGATAATTGAAAATAATAATCTCATCAATGCGGTTCAAAAACTCGGGCCGAAAGCTCTCTTTCAGCGACTGCATCACCTTGTCTTTCAATGATTCTTTTTGGAAAAATTTTTCGTCGCCGGAACTAAACCCTAAAGACGCCTCCCGGGAAATGATTTCCGAACCGGCGTTGGAAGTCATAATTAAAATCGCATTTTTAAACGAGGCGACCCGGCCCTTGGCGTCGGTCAGCCGGCCGTCTTCTAAAATCTGCAAAAGCATATTGAAAACCTCGGGATGGGCCTTTTCAATTTCATCCAAAAGAATGACCGAATAAGGCCTTCGCCTCACCTTGTCTGTCAACTGGCCGCCTTCTTCATAGCCGACATAGCCGGGCGGCGAACCAATCATTTTGGAAACCGTGTGCCGTTCCATATACTCTGACATATCAAGTCGGATCATGGCGTTCTCGTCATTAAACAAAAATTCAGCCAAGGCCCGGGCCGTTTCGGTTTTGCCCACGCCGGTCGGGCCTAAAAACATAAACGAACCCAAAGGCCGGCTCTCTTCGGAAATGCCGGCGCGCGACCGCCTGATGGCATGAGCAATGGCTTTAATCGCCTCATCCTGGCCGATTACTCTCTCGGTCAAAATTTGCTCAATTTTGGCCAATTTTTTAATTTCTTCTTCAATCAAACGGGTAATGGGAATGCCGGTCCAACGAGAAACAACGCCAGCGATATCTTCTTCATCAACTTCTTTTTTAAGCAAGGGCTTATTCTTCTGGATTTTCACCAGTTTTTCTTCCAGTCCGGACAAGTTTTTAAGCAGTTCCGGAATCTTGCCGTATTTTATCTCCGCCACTTTCTGAAGATTGCCTTCGCGCTGGCCTACTTCTGCCAAAAATTGATTTTCTTCGATTTCCCGGCGCAGGGTCTTAATTTTATCCACCAGCTCTTTTTCGTTTTTCCACTGGCCCTCAATCGCTTTTATCTTTTCCGTCAAATCGGCTAATTGGCGGGAAAGAACTTTAATTTTTCTTGAGGAATCTTTCTCTCCTTCGGTTTTCAAAGCCGCCCTTTCCACTTCTTGTTTTTGCGCCTCGCGTTTCAAATTCTCCAGCTCCACCGGCTCTGATTCTATTTCCAGACGCAGAGAACTCATGGCTTCGTCCATTAAATCAACGGCTTTGTCGGGCAAAAACCGGTCCGGAATATAGCGGGAAGAAAGCTCAACCGCGGCGCGCAAAGCCATGTCTTTGATTTTCACGCCATGATGAAGTTCATACTTTTCCCTGATGCCGCGCAGAATCAAAACCGCGTCTTCAATTGATGGTTCGGCAACATAAATGGGCTGAAATCGCCTTTCCAAAGCCGGGTCCTTTTCAACATATTTTTGGTATTCTTTGAGAGTGGTGGCGCCAATAGCCCGCAACTCACCCCGCGCCAAAGCCGGTTTTAAAAGATTAGAAGCGTCAATGGCACCTTCAGCCGCGCCGGCGCCGACTAAAGTATGAAGTTCATCAATGAATAAAATATAGCGGCCGGCGGCACGATTTATTTCTTTAAGCATGGCTTTGATTCGGTCTTCAAATTCGCCCCGATACTTGGTGCCGGCTACCATCGCCCCCAAGTCCAAAGCCACAATTTCCTTTTCCTTAAGCGATTCCGGCACCTCTCCCCTGACGATGCGCTGAGCCAAACCCTCAACCACCGCGGTTTTACCCACGCCTGCCTCACCGATTAAAACCGGATTGTTTTTCGTCCGCCTCGAAAGCACTTGCATCAAACGCCGGATTTCATCGCCGCGGCCAATCACCGGATCCAGCTTTCCTTGTTTGGCCAAAGTGGTTAAATTGCGAGCGTATTTTTCAATCACCTGATATTTTGATTCCGGTTCCGGATCAGTAATTCTTTGCCCGCCCCTGATCTGCGCTAAAATTTTAAGAGCGGTTTCATAATCAAGTTTGCCGAATTCCAAAACGCCGCCGCTCGGCTGGAGAAAAGCCGCTTTACCCAAAACATCCTTGGCCTGGGTCTGTACGTCGAGCAAGGCGAGAAACAAATGTTCAACGGAAATAAACTCATCCCCCATTTTCATCGCTTCCTGCCTGGCCCGCTCCATGACCTTAGCCATATCTTGAGTTAAATAAAATTGGCCGAAAACCTGGGGTGCGGCAATGCTCGGGATTTTCACGATTTCCTGCTCGGTTTTTTTGCGCAAACCGTCAACATCAACGCCAAGTTTGCCCAGCAATACCAAAACCGCTGACTCGTCCTGCGAAATCAGGGATAAAAGCAAGTGAAGCGCGTCAATCTGCTGCTGGCCCTTTTCTTGGGCAATGGATTGAGAACGCATCACTGCTTCCTGGGCTTTATGAGTGAAGTTTCCGCCATTCATAATTTAAATTTAGCAGATTTTAAGAGAAAAATCAAAAAAGCGGGGTGCCGTTCACAGCACCCCGCATACTTACAGGAGTTCAAAATGCGTTGCTCCACATATTGTACAAATATACTTTCTATATTTTTTCCAACCCAATTTTACCACTTTTTCGTAACGCATTTCCTTTCCACAACATTTTGGCATCTTTTCCTCCGAAAAAATGAAATTCTCCGGCAAAACTCGCCGGAGTTGATCGACAAAAACAAACTTATTCGTGCCTTTCGCCGAGAACGACGTTGATGATTCTTTCGTGATTCTCGCGAAGAATTGTCAAAGAAATGGTCTCACCAGGATTCTTCTCTATTATCAGATCCGCCAATGAGTTGTCAATGGTAATTTTTTTATTGTTGAATCTTAAAATAATATCGCCTTCTTTAACGCCGGCTTTTTCCGCGGCTGACCCGACGTAAATCGCGGCTTCGCCGCCGGAACCCTTTTGCACCCAGGCGCCGTAATTAACCGGCAAATCATTTTCTTTTTGAATTTCATCATTGAGCAAAACATACCTCACTCCCAAAAAGGGATAGGCGATCCGGCCCAGGGTTTTGACCTGGTTAATGTCTTTCTTGGCGGAATTAATCGGCAAAGCAAAACCAATATTCTGAGCGCCTTCAACAATAGCGGTATTAATGCCGATAACTTCGCCGCGCAAATTCAAAAGAGGACCGCCGGAATTGCCCGGATTAATGGCGGCATCGGTCTGAATCACGTCTTCCAAGGTTTCCGCCAGTCCCCCGCCCGAAGCGGTAATGGTACGCGACAATCCGGAAACCACGCCCACGGAAATGGTATTTCTGAATTCGCCTAAAGCATTGCCGATCGCAATCACGGTCTGGCCGATTTCCAAACTTGAAGAATCGCCCAATTTCACGGTCGCGAACGGCTTGGCAACCACGCCGCCGCCAACATTAACAATGCTTTCTTTATCTATTTTTAAAACCGCCAAGTCCTTGACCGGATCGCGCGCCAAAACCTTGGCCGGAAACTTTTTGCCGCTATTGGTCAAAATCGTGTATTCCGCCGCCTCGTCTAAAACCACGTGTTTATTAGTCAAAACAAAACCCTCTTCGGAAACAATAAAACCAGTGCCGCCGCCGATTTCCTTCTTCTCCGTGCCGTTCTGCCTTAATTGGGGCACTTGGAAATTGAAAAATCCGCCCCCGAAGAAATCGTCAAAAGGCGAAGTGTAATATTGTTCATAAACCGGCAAGTCCTTAGTGATAATAATGGAAACCACGGCCGGCGAAAACTCTTTGACCGCTTTAATGATTAATTCTTCCTGGGTGGTCTGGGGAACATATTCTTTGATAACTTCTTTTTCTGAATTTAAAAGAGAAAAAAATGGCAGCTCAATCTTTGTCTTTTCCAGATAGTTTTTAATGGCATCGGGATAAAAACTAATGGTCAGGATGCCGGCGGAAAAAGCAGCGAATAAAATCAAGGTGGCGCCCAAACCCAAAAACAAAGAACGCCAAAATTTCTTGCAGCAAATAAAAGCAGGGATCTTCATATTGATTATTTTACCCCTCTCTTAGCTAAAACGAAAGCCACTTGCCGCGGGTTGCGTTTGGTCTTTAATGATGCGATTAAAACCCGGCGCGTCGCCGCTTCTATTTTACGACGAACAATCTTAAACATGGCCGCCGGCGTACCGCCTTTGTATTCCACAAAAGAAGAAATCACTCCCCCGCCGTTAGCGACGAAATCAGGCACGATTAAAACGCCTTTTTGCCAAAGTTTTTCCTCAACCTCCTCAGGAATAGGAATATTGGCGCCTTCGACAATGATTTTCGCCTTGATTTGACGCCAGTTCTTTTCCGTAATGACATCGGAAATCGCCGCCGGGATTAAAACATCGGTTTTCAGTTCATAAATTTTATCGCGAGGCATTTTTTTAGCTCCGGGAAAATCCTTAACCCGTTTTCCTTGGTTAACAAACTTTAACAACTTTTTGATTGGCAAACCCTGATAATCAAGAATCGCGCCATCGCAATCAGAAACGGCAATAATTTTAGCGCCCATTTCTTCAAGGTGCTTGGCGGCAAAACTGCCGACATTACCGAAACCGGCAATGGCCACGCTGGCGCCGCGAAGGTTAATTTGAGCAAGTTCAACCGCGGTTTTGGCGGCCACGGCCACGCCGAAACCGGTCGAACCCAGCTCATGAGGCAAGCCGCAGCACTTTTTACCATTTAAAACGCGACAGAAACCAGCGGGCTTACCGGTAGACGCCTGCCAGTTATTTAAGGCCTCGCTAAACCAGCGCATTTCTGGCTCGCTCGTGCCAATGTCCGGCCCAGCGATATAATATTTCGGCACAAAAGGTGCCAATTCCCTGGCAAAGGCCTGAATAATCTTTTTTTTCTCTGCTAAAGAAACTTTTTGCGGGTCAATAACAATACCGGCTTTAGCGCCGCCGAAAGGCAAATTAAAAAGAGAGTTTTTCCAGGTCATTGTCCGGGCCAAACGGAAAAGTTCGGCCATGGTCAAATTAGCGGCCATACGGATACCGCCCTTGCCCACCCCGCGCGACAAATTATCGATCACTAATAATCCCTTAAATTTCGGTTTACTAGAATTAACTTCAATAACATAAGCTGGACCGAATTCATCAGCGACGATTTCTTGTTTCGTGTTATAGGTTTTATGTTTCATGACCCGATTTTACCACCTTTTTCATTTCCTGCCAAAAGGAATCTTTGCCCTGTTTTTCTTTCATCCAATACCACCATTCTCCTCCCCAGAGATAAAAAGCGTCAAAACCGCTTTGCTTGGCGAAATTAATATTATTCCTTAATTTTTCCAATGGCATCAAAGCCAATTGTTCTTCAACCGGCACGTCATAAAGCAATTTCTGGCCCCAGGGCTCGGCTTGCAACTCAACACAAATAACTTTCTTGTTAAAAACCGCGTTTACGAGCATGGCTTTGCGCTGGTAAAACAACGGCGGCAAGGGATAAGTGATTCTTTTTTTCAACAAAGAAAGCCAAACCTCGCGATACATGGTGGAACCGACAATATCCACTCCCTCAATACCAGCCATGTTCCACCAAAAAGAACCCTCGCCGCTGTCCGAAGCCACGATCGGCCGCGACGGGTCGAGTGATTTCACCAAAGCCACTTCTTTTTTAAAAAAGCTTTTGTCTTTCCAGGGACAATCGCCAAAAGGAAAAAGCGGCTCGTTCTCCACTTGCCAAGCCCAGATTTCCGACCGCTGGCGATAGCGCAAAACCATCATTTCCAAATACTTTAAAATCGCTTCTTGCTGTTTTTCTTTGGATAAACTTTTTGCCCAGACGGGTAAATGGCATTCTGGCCAGCGAGGCGTTTTCATGCCCATGACCAAAAGCGCCTTGGCGTCGCGGCCGGACAACTGGCTTATTTGCCAATCCAAATCAGTAAAATTATATTGCCCCTCGGTCGGCTCTAAAAGATCCCAGCTGGTGGAAATCTTGATATTTTTCACTCCCAAGTCGTCAAGGAAAGCCAAATAAACTTCTCTCCATTCCAAGCCGAAGTTTTGGGCGTGCTGCTGGGAAAAATCAACGCCCCATTCAATCTGGCCAGCTGGTTTTGATTTGCCGACGAAAAAATAACCGGCTAATATCAATATTCCGATCGAAACAATCAGAA
>CAZKCH010000002.1:0-28602 GCA_964551525.1 uncultured Candidatus Saccharibacteria bacterium | reverse complement strand
CATTTAAACGATTAAACTATTATTTTTGCAGATCTCGGCGAAATAATATGCGCTCGGCCGGAACCGCCGCTCCATGGTCTGGTGATCGACCTCGGCTAAACCGAACTTGGGCTTGAATCCTTGATCCCATTCTAAATTATCCATCAAAGACCAGTGAAAATAACCCCGGACATCTACTCCTTTTTCAATCGCCTCATGAACCCAAAACAGATGATCTCTGATAAAATCCTCACGCCTGACATCTTTCGCATCAGCCAAACCATTTTCTGTAATGTAAATTGGTTTCTGATACTTCCCCAGATTTTTTAAAACAAAGTGGATCCCTTTCGGATAAATTTCCCATCTTAAATCTGAAACCGCTTTATTTTCATTTTTCCCGGGCTGGAAAGCAAGGTGGAATCCTTTAATTATCATGTGAAAATAATAATTCAAACCGATAAAATCTATGCGATCTTTAATCTTATCTAAGAGATAGAAATGATCTAAGGGCTCGATAATTCTTTTTAAGAAAAAACTTATCGGATCGCCGGACGCTTCGTAATAACTATTATTGGTGGCCATGCCAACCTGAGCCGCGGGCTGAAATTTCTTAATAACCCGATAGGCCTCGCGATGGGCAGAAATAAAATGATTTATAACCAAAAGAAAAGAGATAAGATTTTTCTTATAAGGCGGCCATTTCCCCTCTAAATGAGAACCAAGGGCGTATATTTCCGGTTCATTTATGGTCAGCCAGAAACGCGTTTCATTGCCTAACTCAATAATCATTTTCTCCGCATATCTGGAAAAATAACGGACAATCTGGGGCGATGCCCAGCCGCCCTTTTTCTGTATCCAAGAAGGATTGGTATAATGCCAAAGCCCGACAAAGGGCTCAATACCACGCCTCCTCAACGCCAAAATCACTTGCCGATAATGCTCGATTTCCTTTTCATCGAATCTGCCCTCTTCTGGTTCTATCCTCGACCACTCGATCGAAAAACGATAAGCATTTTGCCCTAAAAATTTTAAGGAGTCGAAGTCCTTTTCGTACAAATGGTAATGGTCGCAAGCCAGACCGGCTGGAAAATCTTTAGACCAATCGCAATTCTCAATACCCCCTTCAACCTGGTAAGACGAAGTAGACGACCCCCACAGAAAATTTTCCGGGAATTTTAAAACGTTAGCCATTTTTTAGAGAGAAAGAAAGCATGATTAAACCAATGACGATCAAAAGGATGGCGATTGATTTTTGAATCAGAATCGGCCGGGAAAACTTTTCCTCTAACAAGCGGGGAAACTTAATTGAAATCATTACTGACAAACCGAGCAAAAAAACATAACGCGTGCCCTCGAGAGCATTGATAAAGGCGAGATAGCCGATGGGCACCAAGGCGACCGCCCAGCTTTGGAAAAAAATCGCTAAGGCGCCGATCGATTGAGTGGCTAAAAAAATCACGCCGGTCTTCTTCTGGAAAATAGTGTTTTTATGAAAAATCTCCAAGCGACTGCTTTTACTGAAAAGAAAAACCAAGCCGAAAACCGCAATGGCCAACCGGCTGGCAATGAGCGCCGTCCAGAACGGCATCTGGATATAAAAATTCTTCATCAGAACAAATCCCAAGGAAAAACATAAGGCCGCTGACAAAGAAAAAACAAGGGAAGACAAAGAAATCTTTTTGCCTCTTTCAAAACTGATTAAAACACTGCCGCCAACGAGGAACAAAAAAGCGAGGCCGCTAACCAGGCCGAGCGATGCCTGGCCGCTAAAAAACAAAAATGAAAACAGCCAGGTGAAAATTGGCAGGAATCCGCCGATGGAAGGAATCACCCTCGAGGCCTCAAACTTTTCCAAAGCGGTATAAAAAAGGAATCCGGCCAAAACCGCCAAAGCACCGAATAAAAGAAGCAGTAATAACTGGCTCGGATTCGGCAGGACAAAACCCACAAAAGGCACTAAAAACAAAAGCAGAAACCCGGGAATGCTGGTAAAAAAAGTATAGCTTTTCGGCTCGGGTTTGCCGGCGAGCAAATAACGATCGCCCAAAGCAGTAAAAGCCAGGCAAAGATAACTGAAAATGGCAATAATTATCCAGAGCATTTTTCCACGATCTTTTTAATGTTTAAAACGCCAAGTTTTTCCCCTTCCAGAAAACCCTCAAAAGCGCTCTCGGCCAAATAACCTTCGTTGATAAAATCGAACAACCATTCATCAACAGCGGCGGGCTCTTTTTGTTCAATGCCAAAACCGGAGTTAATCAGCCACCTTTTATTGAATTCCTCGTGAGAGCCGATGGTGGGAGCGATAATAATGGGCAAACCGAGGTTGGCGAAAAAAGACAATTCCGATGGCTTGGTCCAAAGGATATCGGCATGCCGCAATAGATTATTGAATTTTTGGAAATACTCTGACTTAGTGATAGAAAACAAAACCTCCACTCCCTGGTTAACTTCTTTCGCCAAACCGATTTTGTGCATTTCGTTCTCAAAATATTCTTTAATTTCTTGACGGATACCGGCCGTCAACACCATTTGGATTTTTCCCTCTTTAATCTTGTCCTTTAACGACTTCATGGCCGCCACGGCTAATTCTTTTTGGGCGCCGGCGCCGCCAACGGCAAAAACCAGGGTAATCGGCCCCTGACCACCTGCCGGAGAAAATTCGCCCAGTTTTTCTGCTACTAATGATTGATATTTCGTTAAAAACTTTTTTTGCGGATCAAGCCGCTGTAAACGGCTTTTCAAATCATTTTTAATTATCGTCATTGATTCATCGCCAATGTTTTCCAGGGGCAAGGGAAAACCGGTCAAAAAAACATTTTCCGGCCTGATGCCATAGCTCTCCAGCCGCGCCTTAGCCCGTTGAGTGGGAGCAAAATATTTTATCCGACTCCGGCGCGGATCCAGAGGCGCCCAACTGCGGGAAATATCAGTATCACAAATAACGCAAAAAATCTCGCCCGGATAATTAAAATAATCCGCCATAAAAACCGGGGTAAAAAAAGTGGAAACAATCGGCAAATTTACTCCTAACTTCTGATTCCTGGCTTCTAACTCCTTAATCAAATGTTTGCCCCAGCCCTTTTTTAATAAATAGTAAATTTGCTTTAAGGTGAAAGTGGACTCAAAGCTTTCTTTTTTAGGATAAAATGGCGCCACTCTCTGGAAAAAATCAAAAAGAGAAAACGCGATCGGACCGATGATGGGCACGGTTTTAAAAGCAGAGATGGCTTCATAAAATTTTCTTGAACTGCGCCAAAGCCGCCGGTCTTTTTCCGGTATGCCCTGATAAGTATCGGCGCAGATCACTTCATTATCAAAAGCGATTGGCCGCAAGGCGTCAGCCGGCCGCTGATGGCCATAACCCATATCAACCGTAATCAACCAGGCCTTTTTGCCTGAAATATTGTCCATTACTCTATTCTACCAATTTCTGCCAAATTAAAAATAGCCCCCGTTCCACCTTAGTAAGAATCTCACGATCGTGAAATTTTTACTACGGTCAAGTTAAAAGGCTTGTTTTTTTGCGGATTTGATAGGGTCAATTCGGAAAGGAGGCTCGAATGAGCGCGACCCTCACAGAACAGGTCGCCAAACTCAAGGAAGCCAAGCCGGGAGAAAAAATCACCATCATTCTCCCGGACGGATACATCGCAAACGACACGGGCTGGGAACAATTCTTGACCGATCTCGATCTCGCCCTGTATTCCAAATGCAAGATTGAGATTGAGCCCTTTCTGGTAATCGAAAGGAGCGTCACCACAACTAAACGCTAAAACCCGAACAAACCGGTCCTGGAAACACCGGTTTGTTTTCTTTTCCAAGAAATTATTTCACTATGCAAAAGTCATACTTGCTAACACTCCATACGGATAATTAGCAAGGATGGGATTTTTTTAGAAACCTTAGAGACCGAGGAAACGCGGCTGTTTACGGCTGATTTTTCCAGTCAAAAAAATTAAAGCGGCGTAAACGGCTGGCAAAACCCAAATGGGAATATTATTGATAGCAATATGACTGAAAGGGATTTTCAGCGACCAATCAACTGTCAGTAAAATAAACTCAACGGCCAGCCAAAAAACCCAAAAGAACAACGAACCGAGAAAGGGCAAAATAATGACTAATCCGCCGATAACAAAACCAATCATAGTCAAACAAGGGACAATCGGCGCCAGCAATAAATTTGTTAAAGGCGAAACCAAAGAGATATAATCGAAGCTGTAAATAACCAGGGGCAGAACAAAAACCTGGGCAGAAAAAGTGGCTGACAGAATGAAACCGGCATTTCCCGGCAGTTTTTTAAAAACCTTTTCTTGGAAAAACGGTTGCCAAAAAATCATGCCCGCCATGGCCAGAAAAGATAATTGAAAACCCAAGTCGTTTTTCAAAATCAAGGGGTTTTGGCAAAGCATTAAGAAGCCGGCGAAAACAAGAATTCTTTCTCCCCGAGCGAGCAAACCGAATATCTGAGCGAGAAAAAACAAACTGACCATGATGCCGGCGCGCAAAGCCGAAGCGGACGCCCCGATCATTAATATGTAAACCCAGATCAAAACCAAAGACAAAACCAATGACTGTTGGCGCCAAAGCCCGAATGATAAAAGAACGGGCAAAAGCAAACTGCCGATAATAGTGATGTTCATACCCGAGACCGCGGCTAAATGCCTGACCCCGGCAAAATTCAGTTTTTCCTTCCAAAGATCAGGAATATTCCCCTCTTCGCCAAAAACCAGGGCCTCAAAAATGCCCAGGTGCGGCGGGGATAAAAACCGACGCCAGGTCTGACTGAACTCTTCCCGGAATTGGAAAAGCGTTTCTTTAATAGGATTGCCGGCGCCGGCGCTTAAAAATTCTATTTGAGGAAAATAGGCAATAGAAAAAATTCGGTCTTTGGCCAAATAATTTAAATAATCAAACTGATTAAAGTTTTCCGGTTGCTGCAGCTTGCCTATGATTTTTGCCTTATCGCCGTAATGAAACGCGGGATATTTTTCCGTCATTATCAACAGCTTTTCTTTATTAAGGCCCGAAACCGTGGCTTCGAAGTGCTGACTTTTTTCGCTCATTTGCGGCACCTCGCTGACAACGGCTGTTAATTCAATGGCTTGGTCGCTATTATTAAGTTTTTTCAATTCAGATAAAGAAAATGATTTTGAGGCGGATTGGTGCCGGATGATTCCTAAGCAAAAGAAGATAAGCAGAATAGCAAAAGCAAAAAACAACTTTTTCCGGAAAAAACCAAAGGCCAAAAAAACAAAGGATAAAATAAAAAAACCCGCGAGCAAAGCCGCGGGAATTTTAAGAAACGAACTGATAAAAATACCGATAATAAAAGCTAAACAGGACCAATAGATAATATCTGCTTTGCTGAAAGGGAATTCGTTGTTCATACTCAACGGACGCGGCAAACCTCGAAAAAACCGCTGATTTCTTTTTTTATCTCCTCTAAAAAGGTCTTGGGGTAAGACCTGATTTTTTTGAATTTGGGATCAAGATTTTTTTCCGCCCGGAAGTTCTGCAAAAAATACGCCTTGGCCGGACTAATATCTTTGGCGATTTGAATAACATCTTTTTTGGCATGAATTCCCGGCACCACGGTAGTGCGGAATTCGTAATCAATCCCCGATCTTTTAATAATCTCAACGCTTTTTCTAATATCTTCTAAGCCAACTTTCACTCCGATTGCTTTTTGGTACTTTATCCCCAGCGGGGCTTTTATATCCATGGCAATATAATCAAGTAGTTTCTTTCCAATAAGCTTTTTAAGCATATCTGGACGGCTACCATTGGTATCCAATTTCACCAAAAAACCAAGGCCTTTAATTTTTTTGATAAACTCAGGCAAGTCGTTATTCAAAGTCGGCTCACCGCCGCACAAGACCACGCCGTCGAGCAACCCTTTTTTACCTCTCAAAAACCGGAAAAATTCTTTTTCAGAAATCCGCGGCTGTTTTTTTATCTTCTCCGGCAAAACCAGTTCCGAAGAATAACACCAAGGACAGCGGAAATTACAGCCCGCCAAAAACACCGTGCAGGCCACTTTGCCCGGATAGTCAATTAAAGTAGTTTTTTGCAACCCGCCAATGATCACTTTGAGACCAATTTAAATACTTTCCGGTCGCGGAATTCCTGTTGCTTGCCCAAATGCCACTGATTCACAGGCCTGATGTAGCCGACAATCCGGGAATAAACTTCGCAGGGCTGTTTAATAATGCAGTGAGGACACTCAAAATGTTCGCCATCCAGATAGCCATGGCTGGGGCAAACGGAAAACGTCGGCGTTAAGGTGATGTATGGCAAACGGAAATTCTCAAACACTTTTTTCACCAAGGCCTTGGCGCTTTGAACGTCCGAAATTCTTTCGCCTAAAAACAAATGCATAGTTGTTCCGCCCGTATAACGGCACTGAATTTCGTCCTGAAGCTTTAAGGCCTCAAAAATATCATCGGTAAAATCAACCGGCAATTGAGTGCTATTGGTATAATACGGCGTTTGATTGGTGCCGGCAGTAATAATATCGGGATACGTTTCTTTATCCACTTTCGCCTGGCGGAAACTCGTGCCTTCGGCCGGCGTCGCTTCCAAATTATACATGTTGCCGGTTTCTTCCTGGTATTTAATAATCCTCTCTCTCATAAAATCCAAAACCTCCAGGGCAAATTTCCTGCCCCTTTTCGAACCAATATTTTCTCCCAAAAAATTCATCAGGCATTCGTTCATACCCAACAATCCGATGGTGGCAAAATGGTTGCCGTAATAACTACCTCGAATTTTCTTCACCCCTTCGAGATAATGGCGCGAATAAGGATAAAGGCCTTTTTCAATAAAATTATCTAAGGCCTTTCTTTTTATCTCCAACGACTCTTTGGCCAAGTCCATTAACTTTCCCAAACGATCGAAAAAGTCCTTTTTGGTTTTGGCCAGATAGCCGATCCGCGGCATATTAATCGTGATGACGCCGATCGAACCGGTTAAGGGATTGGCGCCAAAAAGCCCGCCGCCTCTTTTGTAGAGCTCACGCTTATCGAGGCGAAGCCGACAACACATACTTTTCACATCGTCTGGTTTCATGTCGGAATGGATGAAATTGGAAAAGTAATTGACGCCGTATTTCGCCGTCGCCTCCCAAAGCGGATCCAAAATCGGATTATCCCAATCAAAACCCTTGGTAATGGAAACGGTCGGAATCGGAAAGGTAAAAACCCGGCCCCGGGCATCGCCTTCCATCAAGGTTTCATAAAACGCCTTAATAAACAAATTCACTTCTTCCTGAAACTCGCCATAGGTTTCTTTTTGCGGCAAACCGCCGATGAGCACCGGCTGGTTTTTTAAAAAGTCGGGAATTTTAATATCCAAAGAAACATTGAGAAAAGGAGTTTGAAAACCGACGCGCGTCGGCACCATGCAGTTGTAAAGAAATTCCTGCATCGCCTGTTTTATCTGCGGATAATCAAGTTTGTCGTAACGAATAAAAGGTGCCAGCAAAGTGTCGAAATTAGAAACGGCGTTGGCGCCGGCGGTCTCGCCCTGAAGCGTAAAAAAGAAATTCACCAATTGGCCCAAGGCGGTCCGGAAATGCTTCGGCGGCCGGCTTTCAATTTTGCCGGGAGCCCCGCCAAATCCCCGCAATAATAAATCATACAAATCCCACCCCATACAGTTATGAACAAGAAGCCCATTGCAAATAAAGGTGCCTGAATCAGTAGTGATATCATAAATCGTCTTGTCGAGAATAGTGGTAATTTTATTACAAGCAATTTTATTCCATCTATATTCATCAGCGCGCCAATGTTTCGTCGCTACCCTTGCTTTTCTATATTTGAAAGACGGGAGTACGACTCCTTCCTTTTTAGAAAAAACTAATCTGTAGATGGGATAATTCTGAACGATCTTTTTCCCCTTGTAATAGTTTACCTTACCGATGTCTTCAATGCTTACCCCATCTCGCCCAACAATACCAAGAAATTGAAGCAACGTCGCTATTTGTTCAAGCATTGTCCGCGAAGAAACACGAATCAAGATTTGAGAAGCACTGTTCGCTTTATTGTAAGGATCGGTTGTTCCATCGCCATCGATAATGCCAGCGATTATGCCGCGGACGAAATCAAGATTATAAGTCAAAATATCTTGAGGCAGGTTTTTATTTCGACTTAAATCTTTTATTCGAAAAACTTTTTCAAAAACCAACTTTAAAGTACTGCAATTAATAGAGACCTGCGTTGTCTTGTCTTCAACTGAACTTAAATAGGTTCTTATCCCTAAGTCGGCGCAGATTGCCCGGACTTTATTAATAATCGCCTTATCGCTATTTGTAATCTGTAACCGCCAGGCATGATAATTGCCCTCAGCGATAAAAATACCAACCAAGTAGCCTAAATTCTCGCTAAGCTCTAAATTATTATTTAAACCATTGGCGCTGTTTGACGTGCTAATTGTTCCTTTGGTTCTTAGAGAGCCATGCCATTTTTCAGTAAAGCCGGTTGCGGAAAATCCCTCCAGAAAAAAATCACGGCAGCCTATCGCCATCAACTCCTCAGCTAAATAAATATTTTTACGGCGAAATAATTTTTCCGACTTTAGCAAATTGGGTAAAAATACCGAAAGGGCTGAGTCCTTCCCTTCCTTAATATTCTCGGCCACGATCTCAACTTCGTTTTTCCCAAATTGCGAAATGAAAGGATGATTATCGGTCACAATCACACTCCTACCCTGTTCCGATTTGATAAATCTCATTTCCCTTTTCTTGCGCTTTTCAACCATTCGTCGGACCATAGTCCAACCATTTCGATCTAAAACATAGAGGTTCTTAGGGCGCTTAGCGCAAACTCCGTCTGTTTTGTTTAAAATAACTTCTGGTGAAGAAAGTTCATCATAAAGATCTTTTAAAGAGATTAATTTAATTTGGTTATCAAGTTTCGCCACCACCGTCTCTTTGCCGAAGAACGTATAACAAGCGAGGGTGTCAAGATTATGGACGTGAAAATCCTCGCGGGCCGCCGCCTCCCTGACCTCCTTGGGATAAATTTTATTCAGCCAATATTTTTTGGAAACAAAAGCAACCGTGTATTGATTCAGTCCCTGCAAAGAATAAGTCATATTGGCATTTTCTTTCACTTGCCAATCCACTTCCTGAATATATTTATCAATCGCCGCGCCCGCTTCGTCCATCGTCGTCACTGATTCTCTAATTCTTCTCCTCTGCTCGCGGTAAAGAATATAAGCCCGCGCCGTTTCCACCAATCCTTCCAAAATTAAAACCTCCTCAACGATATCCTGAATTTTTTCCACGTGAGGAATTTCGCCGGCTTTGAAGCGCCGATTCAAAATCTGTGTTACCCGATCGGCTATTTTTTTTGATCGGTTGCCATTGCCTTCGGTGGTGGCCGTCAACGCCTTATGGACAACTTCTTCAATACGCTTTTTGTCAAAATCAACAATCGCCCCGCTTCTCTTTTCCACTTTTTCTATCTTGTTTTGCATTTTTTCTTAATTTATTATTACCGCGCCCCCCGCCTTGGCGGGGGGTATTAATACATTCTACCAGAACAAAAAAACCGGGCAAACCCGGCGAATTAAAGGGAAAAAAGGCGGTTGTCCACACCCTTCTTTTCCTAATTTTTGCGGGGAAAGCCGGTGGCAATTAAGGTCACTTTCATTTCTTCCGGTTTTAACGACTGATCTTCCCGGGCGCCGAAAATAACTTTTGTTTCCGGCAAAATATTTTTCGTCGCCGCGGAAGCAACGGCGTCGATTTCCGAAAGTTTTAAATTCCGGGCGCTGATGTTAAATAAAATTTTAGTGGCGGCTTCCGGCGAACTTTCTAAAAGAGGTGAGTTTAAGGCCCGCACCACTGCTTCTTGGGCCCGATTCTGGCCGCTGCCGAAACCCTGGCCGAAAAACGCCTTGCCGGAATTTTTAATAATCGTTCTAATATCGGCGAAACTGATCGCCACCAAGGAGGGACGCAAAATCAAGTCAACCAAAGAAACAATGGCCTGATGGAGAATTTCATCAGCGAGCAAAAACGCTTTTGCCAGCGAGGTATTTTTTTCAACCAAGGAAATTAATTTGTCATTGGAAATCAAAAGCAAACTATCAACTTTATCCTGAAGCTCTCTGATACCCTGCAAAGCAATTGCTTTCCGGGAAGCGCCTTCAAAGAAAAACGGCTTGGTAATAACGGCGATAGTGAGGATGCCAAGGGTTTTAGCAATCTCGGCAATAACCGGCGTGGCGCCCGTGCCCGTGCCGCCGCCGAATCCGGCGGCCAAAAAAACCAAGTCACTGCCTTTTAATATTTCTTCGATTTCCTGCTTCTGTTCCTCGGCTGATTTTCTGCCGATAACTGGGTTCATGCCCGCGCCCAAACCATGAGTCAATTCCCGGCCAATCCTTAGTTTTGTCTGCGCCATTGATTTTTTCAAATCTTGGCTGTCAGTATTAATCACCACCAGTTCAACGTGGGGAATCTTGAACCTCGCCATCCGGGTGATGGCATTGCCGCCGGCGCCGCCAACGCCGATAATTTTAATTTTAGGAATCAACCTCGCCATCATTATTAATTAGGGTATAAAAATGCGGAAGATGTTCTTTATTCTTTTTATGACACTTTTAGCCGGTAAAGAAAACCTCTCTTTGTCCTCGCCCTCAAAAGCGCTGGCGCCCTCTAAGATCAGCCCGGCGACCACCGCCATTGACGGATCTTCTATTTGAGGAGCAAACCCTTTTACTGAGCCCAAACGGCAGGGAAGCTTTAATTCTTTTTTGGCGAAATCAATAATTTTATTCATCTTTGCCCCGCCGCCGGTGAAAACAATACCGGAAGGCAATTTGGTTTTATTTATTCTTTTGAGCTCTTTCATTATTTCTTCGAAAATCTCTTTTGTTCTCGCCTCCACCACTTTATTCAAAACTTTTTGGGAAAACCCGTGTCCGGTTCTAAACTTTTTGTCTTTGATCGAGCCCTTCTTTCTTAAATTGAAACCGGCAAAGTCCTTTTTAATCTGTTCGGCCATTTCAATATCGGTTTTCAAAACAATGGCAATGTCATTGGTGATATTATTAGCGCCGATCGGAAAAACCGTTGCCTGAATCAAACTACCCTCTTCGTAAACCGCCAAACCCGTGGTGCCGGCGCCGATTTCCACCACTGCCACTCCCAATTCTTTTTCTTTCGGATCAAGCACGGCCCGGCAAGAAGCTAAAATTGAAGGAATGATTTGATTGATTTCCAAGTCCGCATTGCAAACGGCATCGGTTAAATTTTTGAAATAAGGGGCAAAAACAGTCAAACACAATGTTTTTGCTTCCAGACGGATGCCGCGCAGGCCTTCGGCCTGTTTAATGCCCGGCTGACCATCAATGATAAATTCTTGCGGGAAAACATCAATGATTTCCTGGTTGGCAGACAAAGAAATCGCCTTGCTCGCTTGCAACGCCCTTTCAATATCGGTTTCGGAAATGCGCTGGTCAGCCCGAGAAACAGAAACTAGGCCCCGGCTGGACAAAAATCCCAAATGGCTGCCGTTGATATTAACATTCACTAAAAAATGCTTTTTCGCCAGATCCTTCTGACAAAAATCAATGACTTGGCGGAGGCGGGAAGAAACTTCATCCGAATTAATGACCACGCCCTTCCTCATGCCCAAATTTTGAACCTCGGCCTGACTGACAACAGCTAAATCGCTTTCCCCGGGCTTTTTCAGCGCCAAAAGAATTTTTATGGAATTAGTGCCGATGTCGAGTCCGGCGATTAAGTGGCCTGAAAGCATATTGTTTTAAGATATTTTTCTTGGACTTTAAACATTTTCTCTGCCTTGGCCCGGCCTTTCTCGTGGTCATAGCCGAGCAGATGAAGAACGCCGTGGATTAAAACCCTTGCCCATTCTAATTCAAAACTAATTTTCATGGTTTTAGCATTTTTTCGGACCCAATCAAGACAAATAACTACTTCGCCGAGATAATTTGCTTTTTCTTTGCTCTCGAAAGCAAGCACATCGGTCGGCTGGTTTTTGTGACGGTATCTTCGGTTCAACTGCTGAATTTCTTTCTCTTTTAAAAAAACAATGGCTAAATCCTTTTTCGCGCCCTCTCTCGATAGAACTTGGCGAGCGATCCTTTTCGCCAAGGCCTGTCTTTTTTTTGAAATGGCGTTGAAAACGTAAATCATTTTCAAATCCTAAACGCCTGGGGGAAGCGCTTCTTTGACCAAACGGCTGACCTGGCTGCCATCGGCCCGATTCTTTGTCTGCGGCGCCAATATCCCCATCACCTTGCCGATATCAGCCAGAGAAGCAGCGCCGGCTTTAACAACCGCCGCTTTAACCATTTCTTTTAATTCTGATTCGGAAAACTGGCTGGGCAAATACTTTTCCAAAAAAGCCAGTTCTTTTTCTTCTTTGCCGGCCAAATCCTGGCGATTGCCCTGTTTAAAAAGCGCGATTGATTCTCGGCGTTTTTTTGCCTCCGAGGCCATTATCTCCAGCACCTCTTCGTCGCTCAATCGACTCAAGGCCTCTAATTTTTCGATCGCTTCGGTTTTGGAAAGCTTTGTCCTTTTCTCAATTTCTTTATTATGCAAAGCGGCCAGCGCCATTCTCAAAACCGAAACACCCAGTTCATCTCTTTTTAACTGGGATTCCTTTAAGTCCTGGCTGATTTTTTCCTGCAGCGCCATTTTAATTTTCTTTTATCTTCTTCTCCTTTTATCCGGCAAAACCGCCCCTAATTTTTCCAGCTTGCGGTATTCAATCTTTAACTCTTCCCGGCGCAAGGCCTCTTTTTTTCTTGCTCCTTCTGATTTTTCCCTTTTCCGAAAACGATTTTTTCTCGCTCTTATTAAGATGCCGCTGCGCTGCATTTTTTGGCCGAAACGCCTGACTAATCCCTGGCTCGTCTCTCGGCTTTGTCTTTTGATTTCTAAACCCATATTTTTAAGTTATTAGTATTGGTTATTGGTTTACGACTTGAGTTTTCTTTTTACTTCCTTCACCACTTTGTCCATTTTAATTGTTTGCTGCGTCCCTTTTATCATATCTCTTAAAATCACGGTTTTCTCTAAGGCCTCTTTCTGGCCGATAATCAAAGTGTATTTTGCCTTCAACCGGTCCGCCCGCGATAACTGCACTTTCAAACTGTCTTTGGATAATGATTCGCCAACGGGAATCTTTTCTTTGCGAAAGTCCTCGAAAAGCTTCAGACACTTTTTCTTGGCCAGATTCCCCACTTGAGCAAGAAAAACATCTTTAGTCGGCTCAACGGAAAACCTTTGGCCCCTCGATTTCATCTCGTTAATAATTCTTTCCACTCCGGCCGCTCCGCCGCAGGCGGGCACGTCTTTATTGCCGATGATTTTTGCCAAACCGTCAAACCGGCCGCCGCCGACCAAGGCCAAGGGCGCGCTCTTTTCATCGCCCTCCACTGAACCGCTGTTGCTGTCAACAAAAATCTCGAAAACCGTTTTCGTATAATAATCAAGCCCCCTGACTAAATACGGATTCAAACGATAGGGCAAACCCAGTTCGTCCAAAAATTCCAATGTTTCTTTAAAATGATCGTGGCATTCTTCGCAGAGGTGATCAATAATCTGCGGCGCTTGGGCCTTAATCGGCTGGCATTTTTCCTCTTTGCAATCCAAAACCCGCAGCGGATTGTCCCTAAACCTTCTTTTACAATCAGTACAAAGATTATTAAAGCGGGAACGGAGATAACTGTTTAAAATCTTTTTAAAATACGGCCGGCAGCAACTGGCGCCGATCGAATTAATTTCAATGATCGGATTTTTGAATTTCAGCTCCACTAAAAGATTGTAGAAAATCTGAATGACCTGGGCGTCAATGGCCGGACTATTCTCGCCAAAAACTTCAAAGTCAATCTGATTGAACTGGCGATAGCGGTTGGCCTGCGGACTTTCGTGCCGAAAAACCGGACCGATCATATAAAGTTTGACTGGCTGGGGCAGATTCGTCATGCCGTGCTGGAGAAAAGCCCTCATTGCCCCGGGAGTGAATTCTGGCCTCAGGGCGAGCAAATCCCCGCCGCGGCTGCGCAACTGAAACATCTGCTTTTCCACGATTTCCGTTGTCTGGCCCGTGCCTTTTTCAAAAAGCTCGGCGAATTCCAAAATCGGCGTCTCTAAACGGCCAAAGCCGTAAAACTCAGCCAACGATTCTGCCAGATGATAAAGCTTTTTAAAATAAACCTGGTCTTCGGGCAAAACATCGTGCATGCCTTGGATCGATTGTAATTTTGGTTGTTTAGCCATGGGTAATGATAATTAAACCGCTTAAATCGCCGGAGCAGCAAAGGCGGCAATCTCGTCGATGGGCCAAAGCCGTAAAAAAACCCGGCCGACAATCTTGCTTTCGGGCAGAACACCCCAACTTCTCGAGTCCGAAGAAAAAGCCCGATTATCGCCCAAAACAAAATATTCATTATCCTTTAATAATAAAACAATATCCCCCTCGGTGATCGTTCCCGCGGGCAGATAAACGGATTCGTTCAGGGCTATTTCTTGGCCGTTCTTGTCCCTGATTTTAACCGCTGTGCCGTTGATTTCTATTGTTTCCCCGGGCAAACCGATTACCCTTTTCAAATACCGCTGGCTGGAATTATAAGGATAGCGCAGAACAATCACCTCTCCCCGAATGGGCTCCCGGAAACGATAGGATAACTCGTCAATAATCAAATAATTGCCGTTCTGAAAATTCGGCATCATTGATTCGCCCTTAACGATAAAGGGCTGAAAAATAAAATAACGGATGGGAATGACGATCACTAACGACAAAACCACGATTTTGGCGCCCTCGAGAATTGATCTTAAAATATTCTTCATCATGGTTAAATTATACCTGTTTTTAGGGAAAAAGCAAGAAAGATGATATGATAATAAATATCTAATTATTCTAATTTCTAATTCCTAAATTACTAATATGTTTCTGATTGTTGGTTTAGGCAATCCGGGCAAACAATATCAAAACACCTGGCACAGCCTGGGATTTTTGGCAATTGATAATTTCCAATCTCAAATGCCTGATTTTTCTGATTGGAAAAACTTTGACCGCGCCCGATCTTTGATAAGCGAAGGAGAAATTAATGGTGAAAAAATAATCCTCGCCAAGCCCCAAACATTTATGAATCAATCTGGCGGGGCGGTTAAATCCCTAATTTTAAACCACCGTAATAAGATTGCCATGGCAGAATTACTACGGAGGTTAATTATAATTCATGATGATGCGGATTTGCCCGTTGGTAAAATTAAAGTTTCTCGAGACGCCGGCGCAGCCGGCCACAAAGGCGCCGAGTCGATCATTAACGCTTTGAAAACAAAAAACTTTACCAGAATCCGACTCGGCTGCCGACCGGAAAATTATATTCCCGGTTCAAAGTCATTGGAAAAATTCGTGCTCAAAAAATTCAGCAAGACAGAACAAAAAATCGTCAGCGAAGTCCTCAAAAAAACCGCTGAAATAATCTTGTGCGAAACTCCACTTCGCACAATGAAATAAGATAGAAAAGAAAAACCGGAGACGCACTTCGTCCCGGTTTCTCTAACGAACTTTATGCACAGCAGACCTGATTCCGGCCGCCGTCTTTGGCACGGTAGAGCGCCGAGTCGGCAGCCTCAATCAAACCTTCGACACTGCTGGCGTCAGCGTCGAACGTCGCCACCCCCAAGCTGATAGTTATTCCCAGCCCGGAAGCAGCGACGGCTTCATTAAGCCGCTGCGCGATCGCCATCGCGACTTTTTTACTGATGCCGGAGAGGATAATCGCCACTTCCTCTCCCCCATACCGGCAAACAAAATCGGTCAAATGAACCCCCTTCACCAATATGTCGGCGACTCGTCGAAGGACAAAGTCGCCTGCCCGATGACCGTAACGATCGTTAAATCTCTTGAAATGATCGATGTCAATCATAATCAAAGAAATTTCTTGACCGTTTTTCACCTGAACCCGACTGGCCGCCTGCGCCAACAGACGGTCAAACTCGCGACGATTAAACAAACCAGTCAGGCCATCCCGACTGGCAAGAATAGACAATTTCTTTATTCTGATTATAAGGAGGCCGATGGCAACCCCCTCGGCGATCGTCAAGATCGCCAACAAAACTGTTTCCATTTTTCCTCCTTGGAAAAAAATGGGGGCAGAGAATTCTGCTCTCTAGTTTAGCGGCAAAATTGTGGGAGGTCCGACCTCCCACAATTTCCGCCAAGCCAGAAAGCAGTCCCTTGGTCTGCTGGCAGGCGCCGCCATCGGCGAAAATATCCACCCATGCCGGCCTTCGGCCACGAACCTAAAAGGAGGAATCGGTTGGTGACAACTTGCCAACAGGCCAAAGAAATGGACTTTCAACAATATTCAGTCCATGAATATATTATAACGAATACCTACGTTTTGTCAAGCCGCGTGAATTTTTGATCCTTGCTAACACTCCGTATGGATAATTAACGCGGAGGACTTATTATTTTCAAGAATTGATGGTAAAGTAAAAAAGATCAACGATCTATGAAACTTATCTTAGTAGAAAGCCCGACTAAGGCCAAAACGATTGCGCGCTTCTTGGGAAGCGGTTTTCAGGTTGAAGCCAGTATGGGCCACATCCGGGATTTGCCGACCAACAAGCTCGGCATTGATGTCAAAAACAATTTTGAACCGGAATACGCCATTCCCCTCAAGGCAAAAAAAACCATTGCTAATCTAAAAAAACTGGTAAAAACCGCGGCGAGCATTGTTTTGGCAACCGATGAAGACCGGGAAGGAGAAGCCATTTCTTGGCACCTTGTCGAGGCCTTGGGCCTCGACAAATTAAAAGGTAAAAAGGAAAAAGGAAAAACGTATCAACGAATTGTTTTTCACGAAATCACGGAAACGGCAATCAAAGAAGCGCTGAAAAATCCCCGGGAAATTGATATGAATCTGGTCAATGCCCAACAGGCGAGAAGGGTTTTAGATCGGATTGTCGGCTACAAACTCTCCCCTTTTCTCTGGAAAAAAGTGGCTCAGGGCCTTTCCGCGGGCAGAGTTCAATCAGTGGCGGTCCGACTCATTGCCGAACGCGAAGAAGAAATCAATAATTTTAAACCGGAAGAATACCATACCGTCACAGCATTGCTGCAAAAATCCCAAGTACCAAGTACCAAGTACCAAACAAATAACGAATTTAAGTCGGTTTTGGTTCAAAAAGACGGAAAAGTAATTCCAAAGCTCGGGATTAAAACAAAAGAGGAAGCGGCATTGATTGTTAAAGATCTAGAAAACGCCGATTATGCCGTGGCAAACATTGAACAGAAAGAAACGAGTAAAAGCCCTTTGCCGCCATTCACCACTTCTTCTTTACAACAAGAGGCGTGGCAAAGATTCAGATATCCGGCGAAATATACCATGCGCTTAGCCCAACAGTTATACGAAAGGGGCCATATCACCTACCACCGCACTGATTCTCTTAATCTTTCGGAATCGTCTCTGGCCGCGGCGCAAAAATATATTCTTGAGAATTTCGGCAAAAGTTATTGGCCGGGATTTTCCCGCAAATACAAAACCAAGTCAAAGTCAGCTCAAGAAGCTCACGAAGCTATTCGACCTACCGATCCTTTTAAAAATCCGGGGGATGAAAATTTCGATAGTGCCGCATTAAAACTTTACGATTTAATCTGGCGGCGATTCTTAGCATCACAAATGCCGGAGGCAGTTTTTGATTCAACCGCAGTCGACGTCTCTGCTATTAACTCTTTAACTAACTACCTACTACATGCTACGGGGCAAACGCTGAAATTCGACGGCTTTCTCAAGATCTATCCCCTGAAAATCGAAGAAGCCGAACTGCCGGCTTTGCAAAAGGATGAAGCGCTAAAATTGGTTAAACTGCTACCAGAACAGCATTTCACCAAACCACCGGGCCGTTATTCCGAAGCGACGCTGATCAAGACCTTGGAAAAACTCGGCATTGGCCGGCCCTCAACCTACGCCCCGACCTTAGACACCATTCAAACTCGGGGTTATATCAAAAAAGATGACAAAAAACTGTTTTTCCCGGCTGACATCGGCATTTTGGTCAATAGCGTTTTGGTCAAGCATTTCCCGGAAATCGTTGATATTAATTTTACTGCCAAAATGGAGGAGAATCTTGATTTGATTTCTGGCGGCAAAAAAGAATGGCAACCGGTCATCAATGATTTTTACCAGCCGTTTAAAGAACGCCTGAAAATAAAAGAAAAAGAGGTTTCTAAAAAAGATGTTTTAAAAGATATCTCTAAAGAAGTCGACGGCGAGACCTGCCCTCTTTGCCAAAATCCCCTGGTAGTTAAAATCAGCCGCTTCGGCAAGTTTTACGCCTGCTCAAAATATCCTGAATGCAAATACAAAAAACATCTTTTTAAATCATTGGGGATCGCCTGCCCCAAGTGTAAACAGGGTGAGATCGTGGAAAGGATAACGAGAAAGAGAAAAATATTTTACGGCTGCTCTCGCTGGCCCGATTGCGATTTTGCCATGTGGGACAAACCCACGGGCGAAAATTGCCAAGAATGCGGCTGGATTATGGGCAAAAGCCGCTGGGGAAAAGTGAAATGCAGTAATAAGGACTGTCCGACTAATGTTAAAAGCGATGCCGAAACAAACTCTTGAAGAAATTCTAAAAAATTATCAAAGCGAGGACAAAAAGCTAATTTTGGCCGGTTTTGAATTTGCTACGGCCGCCCACCAGGGACAAAAACGCCTTTCCGGCGAGGACTATATCATCCATCCGCTCCGAACCGCCCTAATCCTCAGCCGTTTTAAAATTGACGCGGCCGCCATTGTCGCCGCGCTTTTGCACGATGTTATCGATGACACTAAGGTTTCTCCCCAAGAAATTGAAAAGAAATTCGGCAAAGAAGTGCTGTTGCTTGTCGAAGGAGTTTCTAAGTTAGGCAAACTCCGGCTTTCAAAGCAAAAATTGGAAATCGCTCCCATCCAGCAAAGAAAAGAGAGGCCGATAAACCTGGAAATTGAAAATCTAAGAAGAGTGTTTTTCGCCATGGCCGAAGATATCCGGGTAATTTTGATAAAGCTGGCGGACCGCACTCATAATATGGAAACACTGCAATATATTCCCAAAGAGAAACAGCAGCGCATTGCCTTAGAAACAATAGAAATCTTTTCCCCCATTGCCGACCGTCTGGGTATGAAACGGATTAAAACCAAACTGGACAATCTTGCCTTCCCCTATCTTTATCCGAAAGAATACCAATGGGTGATGGAAAACGCCAAGCCGCGGCACGACCAGGCAAGAAAATACCTTGACCGCGCCAAAGACATTCTCACCAAACACTTGAAAAAAGAAAAGGTGGGTTTTATCGAAATCCAGACGCGCCTAAAATCATATTACAGCTTGTACCGAAAATTATTGAGGTACGACATGAATTTCGACCGGATCTATGATCTGGCCGCCATCAGAATAATCGTGGAAGACGTCAAAGACTGCTATGAAATGTTAGGCATGGTTCATCAATATTGGCGGCCCTTGCCGAAAAGAATCAAGGACTACATTGCTTTTCCCAAACCCAACGGCTACCAATCGCTCCATACCACGGTTTTCTGCGAAGAAGGAAAAATTATCGAAGTCCAAATCAGAAGCAAAGAAATGCACGAAAACGCCGAATACGGCATCTGCGCCCACTGGGCAAAAAAACAAGGTGTTGATTTAAGACAGAGGAATCCTCAATTTGCCTGGGTCCAACAATTGGTCAACTGGCAAAAAGAAAATAAGTCGCCCCAAGAGTTTTTGGAACAACTAAAAACCGACTTTTTCAAAAACCGGGTTTTCATCTTTACTCCCAAAGGCGACATTATTGATTTACCCGAAGGCGCCTGCCCGATTGATTTAGCTTACGCCGTCCATTCAGAGTTGGGCGATCATTGCGTTGGCGCCAAGATAAACGGCAAAATCTCGCCTCTCTCCGGTGTTTTAAAAAATGGCGACGTGGTGGAAATTATGGTAGATAGAAAGAGATGGCCGAGCCGCGATTGGCTCAAGCTGGTTAAAACCGGTTTGGCCAAATCCCATATTAAAAAACGGGTGGGCATAAATATCTTCAGCGGCTTTAAGGCGTTTAGAGAAAAATTTTTTCCAACCAGACAGAAAAAATTACTCAAACCGAAAGAGCCGATCATTGCGGCAAGGTCCCTTGATAAGCAGATAAAACCCGGTATAATCATTGGCGGAAAAACCAATGTCGGTTATATTTTGGCCAAGTGCTGCCGGCCCCAGCCGGGCCAAGAAATCGCCGCTTACGTGGCGAAAAACAAGGGCGCATCGATTCATCAAGTTAATTGTCGGGACTTTAAAAAAATAAAGGCCCGCTGGCCAGAAAAAATTATCGAAGCAAAGTGGAAGTAGGAAGGGGCGAGTGGCGGAACTGGTTTACGCGCACGACTCAAAATCGTGTGAGGTGACCCCTCGTGTGGGTTCGACTCCCACCTCGCCCACCAATTCTTTAATCCGTTAATTCTTTAATCATTTAATCGGATTAAATTCTCTAATAGACAAGCAATGGCCAAGGGGCCGATCCCGCCTGGCACCGGTGAAACATAGCCGGCTTTTTTAGAAACGCTTTTGAAATCAATATCCCCTACTGTTTTATTATTTTCTACGCTCGTGCCGCAATCAATCACTACTGCTCCTTTTTTTATCATTGCCCCCGTAATCAAATTCGGCTTACCAACGCCGGAAATAATAATATCCGCCTTTTTTGTTTCTTTGCCAATATCTTTTGTTTTGCTGTCGCAAACAATTACTTTTGCCCCCTGTTGCTTTAACCAAATACTCGCCGGCAAACCAACCAACCTGCCCTTGCCGATTACCACGGCCTTTTTACCGCGAGTTTTTATCTTGTATTCCTTAAAAAACTTGGCGATCGCCGCCACTACTGGCGGCACAATTAAACCCTTCCTTTGACTGAATTGATCAAAGCTCTTTTGGCCTAAGCAATCAGGATCCCTGTCTGCGGGAATAAGGTTAAGAAGTGATTGAGTGGTCAAGTGGTTAAGGGGCAAAGGAAGCTGGATCACGATTCCTGAATTAGATGGGTCACGGATAATTTTCTGGACGCCTTGTTCTAATTCGTCGCCACTGGCATTCTTGGGAAAACCAAAAATCTGAAAACCAATGCCGGCTTTCTCGCACGCCTCTTGTTTTTTTCTCAGATAAACGCCGCTAACTTTATTATCACCGACAAAAACAACCGCCAATTTCAGTTTTAACCGGCGGCGTTTCATTTCCCTCATTACAACATTTAAAACCTTGCTGCCTAATTTTTTCCCGTCTAAAATCTTTGGCACAGCTTTTTTACTTTGTTTTTTATCCCTGATAAAAACTTGTCTTTAAAGATTTTCTGTTTAAATAACTTTCTCGCTGATTGGTCTTTTTCTTTATTCTGGTTGCCAATATCTTTTAAATCCATTTCCAGCAAGTGGCCAACCACTTCTTTTATCCAGCCGGCAATCAACAGCATTTCTTTTTCCCTCATCCCTCTCGTGGTCAACGCCGGCGTGCCCAAACGCAAACCAGAAGGATAATAGACCGGCTTTTTGTCAAAAGGAATCGTTTGTCGATTAACAATGATCCCGGCCGCCTCTAAGGCCCAGGCCACGGTCCAGCCATCAAGGTTTTTATTATTCAAATCAATCCAAATCATGTGGTTTTCACTACCGCCTCCAATTAATTCGAATCCATACTTAATCAATTCCTTTGCCAATGCCTTACTATTCTTAATCACTTGGCTTGTGTACTTTTTAAACTCTAATCCGGCCGCTTCCTTTAAGGCCACGGCGATCGCAGCAATATTATTATTGTGTGGGCCGCCCTGTAAACCAGGGAAAACCGCCCGATCAATTTTTTCTGCCAATTGAGGATCTTTTTTCAATCCCTTCTTGGTTGCCATAATTATTGCTCCTCTCGGCCCGCGTAGGGTTTTATGGGTTGTCGTCATAATGACATCGGCATAGTTCTTTGGTGACGGATGAACACCGGCAACCACCAGTCCGCCGATATGCGAGATATCAGCAACGAAATAAGCATTAATGCTATCAGCAATCTTGGCAAATTTAGCAAAGTTAAAAATCTTGGTAAAAGCAGTGCCGCCGCAGAAAATTACTTTTGGTTTATATTTCTTCGCCTGATTTTCTAATTCCCGCCAATTAATATCGCCTTCTTTGGTCAAACCGTAATAATGTGGCTGGTAATATTTTGAGGTCACTGAAGCGACCTGGCCCATTGATAAATGCCCGCCCATGGAAAGATGCTGGGATAAAATTTTATCCCTGGGCTGACACAAAGCGCCCAAGATCGCCAAATTTGCTTCTGCCCCAGAATGCGGCTGAACATTAACACGAGCAACGCCAAAAATCTTTCTTGCCCGATCAATCGCCGACTGCTCAATCTGGTCAATAAATTGGTTGCCTTGATAATATCTTTTTCCCGGATAACCTTCACTGTATTTATCAGTCAAAACCGAACCTAAAGCCAGGCGCACCGCCAAAGAAGCATAGTTTTCCGAAGGAATCATAACCAAATTTTCGCCTTGGCGAATCTCCTCGGCCTTGATCAAATCGCTAATTTTCTTATCTACCTTTCTTAGATTATCCATGTTTCTATTATACTCTAAAAGTTTAAATTTGGCTGACGGTCTAATTTATTAATATTCTTAACAAAATCTTTTCTTTGCGCCTGATAAAAAGCACAAATGCCGACCATGGCGCCATTATCGGTAAAAAGCTTTTCTGAATACGGCTGAAAAACCCTTAAACCGAACCTCCTTGCGATCTTCCTTGTTGCTCGTCGCAACGGCAAATTGTTTATCACGCCGCCGCCGAGAATAATTTGTTTTGGTTTATACTTTTCAATTGCCTTTTTCAATTTTAGCATCAAGGCATCAATTACTGCTTTTTCAATCGAAGCGCTGAAATCAGAATAAAAACGCCTGTCCCACGGCTTGGGCAATTTCTGTAATTTATACAGACAAGCGGTTTTTAAACCGGAAAAACTGAAATTCAAGTCGCCCGATCCTGCCATCACCAATGGCAATTCATATTTTACCTTTCCTTTTTTCGCTAATTCAGAAATGATCGGCCCGCCCGGATAGCCCAAACCAAGCATTTTTGCCACCTTATCAAAACACTCGCCTGCCGCATCATCAATAGTTTCACCTAAAAGCTGATAAACGCCGATTTTTTTCATTAAAACCAATTGGGTGTGGCCGCCAGAAACCAGCAAGCCCAAAATCGGGAATCGCGGCGAAAACGCCCGATGGCCCATTTTATTTTTCGCTAATGACGATAATAAATGCGCCTCCATGTGGTTAACGCCGATCACTGGTTTTTTGTATTTTTTTGCCAGCTCTTTTATTTTAGCAATCCCCACTTCCAAAGCCGGCGCCAAGCCCGGCCCAATCGTCACCGCTATCGCATCAATTTGGCGGAGACCCGGTCTCCGCCAAAAAGCTCGCGCTCGCCGCAAGGCCTCACCAATAGCGGAATCAATAAACTCCTGGTGCTTTCTTTTCGCCAGTATTGGCCAAACCCCGCCGTAGGGCTTATGGAATTCCACCTGCGAGGCGATGACATTAGACAAAACCCGGTCGTCTTGAGTAACGGCCACCGAGGTCTCATCGCAAGAAGTATCAATGGCTAAAATGGTAAAATTCTTTTTCATAATCAGGCGCTATAACTGATTTTTCTTTTGGTTTCAGAAAGATGGTCAATATTAACCCAGACGATCTGAATGCTGTCTCTTTTTTCTATATTCTTAATAATGCTGGCCATTTTCTGGACCCATTCGATGGCAATCACATTTCCCGGCTTTAACATTCTCAAAAAACCAAAGTCCAATAATTCCTCTCCTTTTTCCAAGCGCCAAGTATCAATATGGAAAAATTGTGGGAGGTCGGACCTCCCACAATTTATGGAATATTCACGGACAATGGTAAAAGTTGGAGAAACAATATTCTCCTTAATCCCCAAAGCCAAAGCAATGCCTTTGGCAAACTGGGTTTTACCCGAACCCAAATCACCCTGAAGGGCAAAAATAAGTGATTGAGTGGCTAAGTGACTTTTAAAGTGATTGAGAATATTAGCAGCAATGGTTTTGGTCTCTTCTTCAGAATTAGAAACAAAAGTATTTCGAGGAGTCGCTTTTATTTTGATTTCCCCTTGGCGCAAAATTTTGGACTCGTTTAAGGTTGTGTCCACCACGGTTGAGGGCGGGTTGTAAGGCAAACGGCCCGCGTCTAAAAATAAATCGACTAACTTCAAACGTTTTTTTGTTGTGTATTTTAAAACATCATCCAGGCAATAAGGCGACTTCTTGCCCGAGGCGTTGGCCGAAGTGGAGGTAATGGGCTTTCCCAGTTTTCTGATTAAATCTAAAACCAAACGATAATCGGGAATCCTAATTCCTAAAGTTCCCCTGCCCGCCTCCAGCCACTTAATCACTTTCTTTTTACTTTTAGACACTATGGTCAGTGGCCCGGGTAAAAATTGTTGGTAAAGATTTTTCGCTGTCTCATTGATTGCCACATACTTTGCCGCCATTGCTTTGCCATCAACGGCAATAGAAATTGCTTTGCCGCCGCGGCTGCCCTTGAATTGCAAAATTTTCTCCACTGCTTTTTTATTGGTCGCATCCGCGCCAACGCCATAACAGGTCTCAGTCGGATAAATAACCAAACCGCCATTCTTTAAAACAGCTACTGCTTTTTCAATGGCGGTCTTTCTGTTTTTCAGCTTAATGACTTCCATATTTCAAAACCCGCATTTGTGATTTTGTCATCACCTTAGTATTATCCAAAACATTCTTAAAGATGATTGATCCTGGACCGATTAGGCAATTTTTACCGATAAAGACGCCGGGCATTACTTTAACACCGACGCCAACGCGCGTGTTTTTACCGACAACGACACCGAATCTCGTCAAGCCGGTGTCCACCGCCTTGCCCTTAACTTCGGAAAAAATGTTCTGACGATCCAACCGACGATTAGCGGAAATAAAACCGCCGCCGAAACGACAATTCGGGCCGATAATAGAATCGCCCAGATAACCGGAATGAAAATGAGTATTTTCCTGAACCAAAGAATTTTTGATTTCCATAAAAGCACCCGTTTTAACATTATCCTCTAAATCAACTGGGCCACGAAAAACATTACTGACGCCGATCTGGCAATTTTCACCGATGTAGCAAGGGCCGTGAATAACCGTATTATCGCCGATTCTCACTCCCGAGCTGATATAAACCTTGCCCTTGATCACCACATTTTTGCCGATTCTCGCCGTTGGCGAAACAAATGATTTAAAACTCGGCTTAGCCATTTTTATTCTCATAATTTCGAAAAGATTCCAGGGATACTTTAAAAAAGCAGTTTCTTTTTTCAACCGGACTAAACCAACCGGATTTTCTTTGGCATACAAAGAGACGGCCAAAATGGATGAATAAGGATGCGAAGGAATTCTTTTGAGATACTTGAAAATGTCCTTGGGCAGGAAATATTCGCCGATGTTTTTAATCTTGCTCGGCTCTTTGCCCCTGGCCGGCTTTTCCACGATCGCCACCACCCTTTTACCCTTCATTTTGAAAATGCCGAAAATCCACGGCGTTTTGGTTGGACTGCCAATAACAATAAGCTTACTTTTGTCTTTTTTAAATTTATCAACGATCAAGGGCAATCGCTCGCCTACGTCCTGCTGATCAGCATAAACGGCAAGGAACTGTTCATCTTTAATTAAATGTTCGGCCCTTAAAAGGGCTTCGCCTTCGCCCGTGGGCTTAAGTTGGATGGCATATTTTAATCCCTTTTTACCGATTTCTTTCTCAATATCTTTTTCTGGGCCCTGAACAACAATAACATCTTTGACTCCGGCCCGACGCAGATCTTTGATCAAACTCAATATAATCGGCTCGCCCAAAAGCTTAATTAATGACTTGTGCTGATGGTTTAATGGCCAACAACGAGTGCTGTCGCCCGCCGCTGTGATTATTGCTTGCATAAGTTGAAGATGATTTTGGCTAATTTTTGCGAATCGTGCTCGATCGGCCCGGCTTTAAATAAAAGGTGGCTGCCTAAAAACTTTTTCGCCGTCAGCCCCTTGGCCGCCCTCACCAATGACAACAACTCCGGATGTTTTCGAAAATAGTTTCTCAATCTGGCCGAGGACGGAGAAAAATTATTGTAAATGACAAAATCCAACTGGCTGCCTAAATATTTTTCTATTTCTCTGGCGAAATCCTCCACTGAAAAATTATTGGTTTCTCCTTTTTTTGTGCAGGCATTACAGATGTAAACTTTTTTCGCCCGGCTGTTTTTAATCGCCTCTTTTACGCCTTTAACCAATAAAATCTGGGCTAAAGAAGAGTATAAGTCGCCGGGGCCGATGACAATCAGGTCAGCGGTTTTGATCGCCTTGATCGCCGGGTCATAGGCCTTAATCGCGGGCCGCAAAAAAACCTTTTTGATTTTCAAACAAGAATCATGCTTCGGCCTGTCAATATTTATTTCCCCGACAATGGTCTTGTTGTTTTCTAAAACCGCGCAAAGAGTGGATTTTTTCAGCGTCACGGGCAGAACCTGATGAGAAACATTTAAAAAATGATTCATTTCCGACAAAACCTGGCCATAGTTGTGGGTGGAAAGTTCCAGGGCCGTGATGAAAAGATTGGCCAAATTGTGGCCTTTCAATTCCCCTGTTTCAAAACGATAATTGAAAAGATTTTCCACCGCCGGCGAAGTGCTCGCCAAGGCAATAAAAGCGCGGCGGATGTCTCCCGGAGAAATAATTTTGTAATCTCTTCTTAACCGGCCGGATGAACCGCCGGTGTCCAGCATGGCGCAGATCACGGAAAGCTTAACCGGATACTTTTTCAAGCCAACCAAAACCGCCTTGGGCATGGCATTGCCTCCGCCTAAACAGACAATCAATGGTGACTTTGACATTGCCTTCTTTGTAGCATAAAATAAGCTTAGATTAAAGCTATCTTATGCCTGAAAAATTCATCATTAAAGGCGGCTTCCCCCTCCACGGCGAAGTGGAAATCTCCGGCTCCAAGAACGCGGCCGGGCCGATTTTGGCTGCCACCCTGCTCACCAAAAAAGAATGTTTGATCGCCAACCTGCCCCGCATCAGCGATATTTTAAATATGGTGGAAATCATCAGAGCCATGGGCGCCCAAGTGATCTGGGTTAATCCGAAAACAATTAAAATTACAGCTAAGAATATTAACCCGGAAAAGATTCCCGCTGACCTTTTTGAAAAAGTGAGAATGTCCGTGCTTTTGATCGGCCCGCTCTTGGCGCGCTTTTCTTCTTTCAGAATTCCCCATCCCGGCGGGGACAAAATTGGTTTGCGGCCCATCACTACCCATTTGGAGGCCTTAGCCGGTTTCGGCGCCCGAGTCACTGATAATGGCCAATATTATTGTTTTAAAAGAAAGAATGTTCTCAAGGGAGCAAAAATTGTTTTAAAAGAATTCAGCGTTACGGCCACGGAAAGCGTGATGATGGCGGCGGCTTTGGCCGATGGTGAAAGTAAAATCGAGATTGCGGCGGCCGAACCCCACGTCAAACAATTGGGCGACTTCCTCACTGCCATGGGCGCGAAAATCATTGGCCAAGGCACGCATGGAATCATTATCAACGGCACAAAAAATCTTCATGGCGCCAGCGTGAAAATCATTCCTGATTATATCGAAGCGGGAACCATTATCATTGCTCTTGCCATTACCGGCGGAGAGGGAAAAATAAAAAACATTGAACCGGATCATTTGATTTTCTTTTTGGATAAACTGAAAGAGTTAGGCGTCAATTTTAAAATTCAGGGAAAAAACATCATTATCAAAAAAACAAATAACTTTAAAGCTTCCAAAGTTCAAATCCTACCCCACCCCGGCTTTCCCGCTGATCTCCAGCCACAAACCTGCGTCCTTTTAACTCAAGCTAAAGGCAAGTCCCTGATCCATGATCCCTTATATGAAAACCGCTTTGCTCACTTGCACGAATTAAGAAAAATGGGCGCGGATATTGAGATCACTGATCCGCATCGGGCCTTGATTTTCGGGCCAGTCAAACTGACCGGCACCAAAGTTGACTCTAATGACATCCGCGCCGGCGCCGCGTTGGTTTTAGCCGGATTGATTGCCAAGAATAAAACCATCATTGACAATGTCCAGCAAATCGACCGCGGCTATGATAAAATTGAGGAAAAATTAAAATCCCTCGGCGCCAAGATAGAACGAATCAAAGAAAATTAAATTACGAAATTAATTAGTTTGCCGGGGACGAAAATCACTTTTTTGATTTCTTTTCCTTCCAGATATTTCGCTACCCTCGCATCTTTCTTCGCCAGCTCTTCAATTCTATTCTGTCTCCCAGCTTCTATATTCTCTATTCTAATCTCCCCTCTCACCCTCCCATTTACCTGAATAATAATTGTGGCTATTTCTTCCGCAATTAAACTCTCATCATATTTCGGCCATTCTTGCTGATGGATTGAAAACCTATTCTTCAAAACCTCAGTCCAGATTTCCTCGGCAATGTGTGGCGCCAAGGGCGCCATCACTCTCACCAATAATTCTGCCTCGCCCTTAGACAGATAACTGT
>CAZKCH010000001.1:0-72291 GCA_964551525.1 uncultured Candidatus Saccharibacteria bacterium | reverse complement strand
CTTCAGTTTTTCTGTGATTTTCTGGGCATTAATTGATTCGAAGAGCTGGCCTTCGGGCCCGAGTTTAACTTCAATAATCACCTCTTGGCCATCTATTGCCGAAGCGGTCTTTTGGATTTTTTCCAGTCCTTCCTCGGCTTTCTTTTCCATCATTTCTTTCTGGAGTTTCGCCCATTTTTCCATTTCTTCGGTCGCTGGTTTGGCCAAGTTTTTGGCAATCAAAAAGTTGCGGGCAAAACCGTCCGCCACTTCTTTGACGTCATACTTTTTGCCTGTTTTTTCAACGTCTTCCAGTAGAACTATTTTCATACTTTTTGCATTAAAACATTATAGCAAGATAATCTTCCAACATCTATAACATTATAACATTTCCCGTAGTATTTCAAGGGCCTTTTCCAGTTGGGGGTCTTTTTCATTCTTATAGTCGTCGTCGGTCATTTCCACCTCAATATCAGGCGTCAGGCCGTGTTCGGAGATTGATTCGCCTTTGGGCGTCAGCCATTTGGCAATAGTGATTTTCAAGGAAGAACCGTCTCTCATTTTTTCTATTTCCTGGACTGAGCCCTTGCCGAAAGAGGTTTCGCCTATAAGCTTGATTTGGCGGTTATCCCTTAAAGCGCCGGCTAATATTTCCGCGGCTGAGGCCGAGCCCTGGTTGATTAAAACCACCATGGGCATTTGCTCGAAAACATTGCTGCCATTGGCTAAATATTCTTCTCGATCCTGGTTTTCGCCGGCATCTTTAATGGTGACGATCGAATCGGGTTTGAGGAAGAAACTGGCAATATCGCGGGAAATCTCCAAATAGCCACCCGGATTATCCCTCAGGTCTAAAACAATGCCCTTGGCGCTTGTCCTCAGTATTTCTAATGCGGCTTTACGGAAATCAGCGCCGGCCTTTTCAGAAAATTGGTGCAGTTTGATATAGGCGATGTCATTGTCTTTCGTTTCCCATTCTAATGACGGCGCCTCGATGACGGCTCGGGTAATGGTGAATTCTTTGGTATTTTCCCAGCCCTCGCGGAAGATGGTCAGCGTTACTTGAGTTCCTTTTTTGCCCCTGATTTTAGATACGGCCTCGTCAATAGTCATATTGGTGGTAAAGAGGTCGTCGATCTTGGTGATTTCGTCGCCGGCTCTCAAGCCCGCCCTTTGGGCGGGCGTGCCTTCGAGGGGAGCAATCACTTGCAATTGGCCTTTTTTCCGGCCGACTTCCATGCCAATGCCTTCGAAGGTGCCGGAAACATCCTCAAAAAACTTTTTACTTTCTTCCGGATTCATAAATACCGTATAGGGATCTTCCAGGGATTGGGTCATGCCGCTAATGGCGCCGTAGAGCATTTTTTCATTGCTGAATTTGCTCTGATCAATAAATCTTGCTTTCAACGTCTGCCAGGCCTCCCAAAAAAGAGTGAAGTCAAGATTCTTGTCATTGGCGTCAGCACCTTGGGTGAAAATTTCATTGATGATTTTTCTTTCGGTTTGAATTTTGCCGTAGTAAAAACCAAAAACCACTCCCCCGCCGATGAGGGCAACAATGAAGCCGCCGATCAGTATTCTCTTTAAAATCGATTTCATAAGTGCCCCCAGGAGGATTTGAACCTCCAACCACTTCCTTAAAAGGGAATTGCTCTACCAAATTGAGCTATGGGGGCCCTTTTTACAAATTCTCTTCTCGGAGTTTTTCCAATAGTTCTTTTTGTTTTTGGCTTAATCTACTTGGCATTTTGATTACCAATTCCACGTACAAGTTGCCCTGGCCGTGATTTTGGAAATGCGGTACGCCTTTACTGGTTAACCTTAACATTTTTCCCGCCGCTGATCCAGAGGGAATGTTCAAAATCAGTTTTTTACCGGCTAAGTCGATGATTTCCACTTGGCCGCCTAAAACCGCCTTGGAAAACGGGATTGTCAAAACCGTAAATAAATCGTCTCCCCTTCTCTGGAAAATCGGATGGTCTTTGACGATTATTCTGATATAAAGATCACCGGCGGGTTTGCCCTTTTTCCCTTGGTCGCCGCCGCCCTCAACTTTTATCACCTGGTTTTGGTCAACGCCGGCCGGAATGAATATTTTTATTTTTTCCACGCCTCTCATTCGGCCTTCGCCTTGACAGACATTGCATGGTTTTTCCGGTTTTCTGCCCTCGCCCTTGCATTCCGGGCAGACCGCGGCAGTGGTGAACGATCCTAAAAATGTCCGCTGGATTTGCTGGACTTCACCCGCGCCGCGGCAAGAGAAGCACTCTTTAACAGCCGAGTTTAACTCGGCGCCTGATCCTTGGCAGCGCTGGCATTTAATGAATTTTTCTAAAGAAATTTCTTTTTCTTGACGGGCCAGCGCTTCGGCCAAATTAATTTCCAAGCCGATTTCAATATCCTTTCCCCTTTTGGGATTTCTTTTTCTTCTCGGTTCAACGCCACCAAAAAATTCTTCAAAAATATCGCCCAGGCCGGAAAAATCAAAACCAGCGCCATCGCTTTGTTGTTGAGGATTGCCCCAGGACCAGTTAAAATCATTACTATCAAAACCGCGGCCGAATTGGTCATATTGGCCTCTTTTCTCCTTATTTGAGAGCACTTGGTAGGCCTCGTTTATCTCTTTAAACTTGTCAGCATTGCCGCCTTTGTCCGGATGATGTTCGTGCGCCAGTTTGTGGTAGGCCTTGCGGATTTCATCAGTCGAGGCCTCTTTTTTTACGCCGAGAATGGTGTAGTAATCCTTCATTACTTGTATTTAGTATTTAGTATTTTGTATTTAGTATACGAAATACCAGATACAAGATACCAGATACAAGTTATTGTTTCTCCTTGAACTCTCCCTCCTGTGCCGGTGGCTCCTCTGGCTGTTCTGGTTTTTTTTGCCCTTCAGAATTTTGGCCCTGCGGTTGTTGTTTGTAAAGTTCAGCGCCGATTTTCTGAACCGTCTGGGAGAGATCAGTGGTTTTGCTTTTAATTTCTTCAGCGCTGTCGCTGTCTTTAACTTTTTTCAGGGCTTCGGTTTTTTCCTCGATTTCTTTTTTAATGTCGGCCGGCACTTTTTCGCCTAAGTCACGCAGAGTTTTTTCCGTGGCATAGACCAGACCATCAGCCAGATTTTTCGCCTCAATCAATTCCTGCTTTTTCTTATCCTCAGCGGCGTGGGCCTCGGCTTCTTTTTTCATTTTTTCCACTTCTTCCTTGGAGAGCCCGGTGGAACCCTCGATCCTGACCGATTGGGTTTTGCTCGTGGCTTTGTCTTTGGCCGTAACGTTCAGAATGCCATTGGCGTCAATGTCAAAAGTGACCTCGATTTGAGGCAAGCCCCGCGGTGACGGCGGAATACCATCCAAGATAAAGCGGCCGAGTGATTTATTGTCGTTAGCCATTGGCCTTTCGCCTTGGAGAACATGAATTTCTACGGAGGTTTGACTATCGGCAGCAGTGGAAAAAATCTGAGTTTTAGCGGTCGGCACCGTCGTATTTTTCGCAATCAAAACCGTATTGACCTGGCCCAAGGTTTCAATGCCCAATGATAAAGGCGTAACATCCAAAAGCAAAACGTCTCTGACTTCGCCTTGAAGAATACCGGCTTCAACCGCGGCGCCAATGGCTACCACCTCGTCGGGATTAATGGTTTTATTCGGTTCTTTGCCGAAAAAATCCTTGGCCATTTGTTGCATCAAGGGCATTCTGGTTTGGCCGCCAACTAAAACCACTTCTTCAATGTCTTTGGGAGAAAGGTTGGCTTCTTTCAAGGTTTGTTTGACCAATTCAATGGAGCGATCAATATATGGCTTGACTAAGTTTTCCAGCTGGGCCCGGCTCATTTTGTAATACAAATGCTTCGGCCCGGATGAATCAGAGGTGATAAAAGGCAGGTTTATTTCTGTTTCCAAAGATGAAGAAAGTTCGATCTTGGCTTTTTCCGCCGCTTCTTTGAGCCGCTGGAGTGCCAGCATGTCTTTGGTTAAATCAATGCCCTGATCTTTTTTAAAATTTTCCGCCACCCAATCAACAATTTTTTGGTCAAAATCATCGCCGCCCAAATGCGTATCCCCGCCCGTGGCCTTGACTTCAACCGTATCAGCGCTGATGTTTAAAACGGAAATGTCAAAAGTGCCGCCGCCAAAGTCATAAACCACGATTTGTTCGTCTTTCTTTTTTGTCAGGCCATAAGCTAAAGCCGCCGCGGTTGGTTCGTTAATCACTCTTTTAACATTAAAACCAGCGATTTCACCCGCTACCTTAGTTGCTTTTCTTTGGGAGTCGTCAAAATAAGCCGGGCAAGTAATGATCGCTTCAGTAATGGTTTCACCCAGCTTGGCTTCGGCATCGGCTTTGAGTTTTTGTAAAACCATGGCGGAGATTTCCGCTGGCTTGTGCCATTTGCCACCCATTTTCACTTCCACGCCGCCGTCAGCGGCTTCTTGGATTTCATAGGGCAAGAGCTTTTTGTCGCGCTGGACTTCCGCGTCAGTGAACTTTCGGCCCATCAAGCGTTTGATTGAATAAACCGTGTCTTTGGGGTTGGAGACCGCCTGCCTTTTGGCCAGGACGCCAACGAGGCGCTCGTTATTTTTTGTCAGCGCCACCACCGAGGGCGTGATTCTCGCCCCTTCCTTGTTTTCAATTATTTTCGGCTCCCCGGCTTCAATCGTGGCCATGGCCGAATAAGTTGTTCCTAAATCGATGCCTAAAATCTTTGCCATATGTTTTTAATTATGTTTGCTTAATTAGATTGGTGATTAAGATAAGTTTGCTTTTTGTATTTTGTATATAGTATTTAGTATTTCGTATACGAGATACTAAATACAAGATACTGGATACAAGTTAGGATTTGGCGATTTTAATCTTAGTTGGTCTCAATAATCTTTGATTTATTGAATATCCTCTTTGAACTTCTTCTGCCACTATTCCCGGTTCTTTGCCCTTTATTTCGATTTCTTCCACCACTTCGTGCCAGGCCGGGTCGAACTTCTTGTCCAAGGCCTCAATCGGTTCCACGCCTTGGTTTTTCAGAAAGTCCTCAAAAAGCTTTTTAATTTGGAGCAGGCCTTTAACATGCTGGTCTTGTTTCAGATTATCGGGTAAATGCTTCTCCGCCAGTTCCAGATTATCCAAAATCGGCAGGATTTTCAGAACAATGTCTTCATTGGCATAGTCCAGCAGTTGCTTGATCCTTTCTACTTCGTCTTTTTTATAATTAAGAAAGTCCGCTCTTGCTCTTTGCCAGCCCGCCAGATATTCATCGCGCTGTTTTTGGCATTCTTCAAGCTGTTTTTGATTATCTTTATCCATAAATCGAGCTTAATTTTGTGGAATATGAAGGCGATCGCCTGTATATTCCACTTTTTGGTTATTGATTATGATTTTCCAGAAAGAGTTTATTAAGCGAGTCGAAAATACTGATATTTTGGTCATACTCCATTCTCTTCGGTCCAAAAATGGCCATGATCCCTTTTTCTTTATTGGGCAGAAGCAAGCGGCCGGCAATAGCTGAAAAGTCCTCGGCTTCCCTTGCCGGGTTTTCCTCGCCAATAAAGATTTTTATCTCGCCAGAGAAATCCATTTCCGGGAGAATGCTTTTTTCCCAGTTTTCCACCATGGCGGCAAAGGCCTCAAAAACATGGCTGTCTTCAAATTCCGGTTCTCTGATAACCTGGCCCCACCCTTCTTTAAAGAATAAATGCTCTGTGGGCAGGTAACTCAAAACCAAAGAGGAAGTCAGTTCGGAAATCGTTTTCGCCAGTTCTTGGGCGGTTTCGAGATAGTCGTCTTTTTTGGCAATCATGGCGGGAATTTTCTTCGTCGGTTTCTGCCGGCTACCGCCACTCCCCTCTTTTTTATTTTTTAGAAGATTGTCAACGAAAAAGCGATAGGCCTTGTCGGTCGGGATTCTGCCCGAGGAAGAAAAGGGCTTGGAAAGAAAGCCCGCCTCGGTCAGTTTTTCCATTTCAATTCTTAACATGGCCGGCTTGATGCCTAATTCTTTGCCGTGCTTTTTTCCGAGTGCGCCCGAAGAAACCGCCTGAGCGGTCTTAACGTGTTCCTCAATCAGTTTTTCCAAGATTAACTTTTGTCTGTCAGTTAATTCCATACCTGATATTGTAGCAAACCCGGATTGGCAGTCAAGAGTCGTGAGTGCTAATATGCTTGCCCCGTATGCGCGCCACCACGACGCGAACCTGTAAGATTCGGGAGAGGCAAGCGCATATGGGGTCAAGAGTGCTACTTGAAATGATTTTGTTTTACATACGGCCGTTCATGAAATAAGAATGGCGGTGATGCGCGCATGAAATATCTTTTTATGTTAAAATAAACTATTAGGCATTAGAATAATTAGGTTAATTAGAAATTCTTAAACCTATGAGTAATCGCCTCACTAATATCATCGCCGTTGGTTTGCTCGTTTTTGTGTTTGTGGTTTGCGTTTTGAGCATCAGAAACGATTCTCTCACCATGGATGAGCTGGCGCATTTGCCGGCCGGCTATTCCTATCTGACGCAAAAAGACATGCGCTTGAATCCCGAGCATCCGCCCCTAATTAAGGACTTATCTGCTATTCCCCTGCTCTTTATTAATGGTTCGGCAAGCTCACCACTTATCAGCTTTCCTTCGCAGGACGCGAGCTGGCAGACCGACCTCAATGGCCAATGGGTTTTTGGTAATAAGTTTTTATTCTGGTCGGATAATCCGACGGAAAAAATGATTTTCTGGGGCCGCATTCCCATGATTTTGCTCTTGGTTCTTCTCGGTTTTTATGTTTTTAAATGGGCAAGGGAGTTCGGTGGCAATAAAGCCGGGATTTTGTCTTTATTATTATTTTCCCTCTCCCCCACTCTTTTGGCGCACGGCCGGCTGGTCACCACTGACGTGGCCGCCGCCTTTGGTTTTTTCACCGCCACTTATTATTTTCTGAAATTCTTAGCCAAGCCCGATTGGAAAAAGACGATTCTTGCCGGCGTGTTTTTGGGCATCGCTTTGCTTTTGAAATTCTCCACTTTTATTCTCTTGCCGCTTTTCGGCCTGTTTATCATTTTCTGGGCAATGATTAAAAATCCTGATTGGCGCTCCCGCTTTAAGTCCTTTTTTGCTTACTGCTTGAAATTTATCATTATTCTTATTATTGCTGTAGTGTTAATTTGGCTTGTTTATATTTATCACGTTTGGAACTATCCCCAAGAGCGGCAAATCAGTGATATTGATATTCTTCTTACTCCTAATCCCCTTCCTTATGTCAGGGTCTTGGCTTTGAAAATGGCAAGCATTGATTTATTGCGGCCTTTGGCCCAGTATCTTTTGGGCCTGGCCATGGTTTTTCACCGCGGGGTTTCCGGCAACACCACTTACTTTTTAGGTGAAGTGTCCACCAGCGGCTGGAAAACCTATTTCCCCATTGTCTACCTTTTAAAGGAGACCATTGTTTTCCACGCCCTGAGCGCCATGGCCCTTATTTTAGCCCTTTTTAGCGCTATAAAAGCAGTTTCTAAGGGCTTTTTCCCCGGATTGAAGACATTGGTAGTTAGCCGGTTTCGGGAGATCGCCATGCTCATTTTCATTGCTTTTTACTGGTTTATCAGCATTTCCGGTAACTTAAATATCGGCGTCAGACATTTGTTGCCCGTGTTTCCTTTTACCATTGTTTTGATCGCCATCGCTATTGCCGGCCTGTTAAAACCGCCGTTCTTGAAATTAAAAACCGCGTTTTTAGCGGCTTTGATTTGTTTTCAGGCCTTTTCGGTTTTGCGCGTTTTTCCTTCTTTCTTGGCCTATTTTAATGAATTTGTCGGCGGGCCGGATCAGGGCTACAAATACGTGGTTGATTCCAATCTTGACTGGGGCCAGGATTTAAAACGGCTCAACCAATGGCTGGAGGAAAATAAAATCGATAAGGTTTATCTTGATTATTTCGGCGGTTCAGATGCCATATTCTATTTGGGTGACAAGTATATGCTTTGGCATAGCGCTTATGATCCGGTCGGCCTTTCGGAAAGTTCTTATTTAGCGATTTCCGCCACTTTTTTGCAGAATGAAACCGGTGAAGTCATCAAGGGTTCGTTTGGCCATTATCGCTGGTTGATTTCGGGCCAGTATCAGCCCGTGGCCAAAATCGGCTATTCCATTTTCGTCTACAAAATCAGATGAGGCCGAATTTCTTTTTGAGATCGTGAATCTTTTGCGCTGATTCAATAATTTTTTCTTGGGAGATTCTCCCCTCTTTGACTGCCTCAAAAATGGCATCCGCCACTTTATAAGCCAGGTTTTTATCATAGGCCGCTGTCCGGCTGTTGTTGGAAAAAGCAACGATATTACAACCAGCGTTGATGGCTTTGATTAAGGATTCCTCAAAGCCATATTCGTTGATAATCGCGCCCATTTGTATATCATCTGAAATAATCACGCCCTCGAAGCCGATTTGTTTTCGCAAAATTCCTTGTAAAAACTTTTCAGACAAGCTTGCCGGCAATTCTTCATCAATGTTTCGGTTAATCAGGTGGCCGACCATGACCGCTTCGAGCAAGCCCTGTTTTTGTAATTCAAAATAAGGGATCAATTCGCTTTCTTGAAAAGTATCGGTGATATCAACCAAGCCCTGATGACTATCAGTAAATGAACTGCCATGGCCGGGGAAATGTTTGGCCACGCTAATTAGTTTATAAGAATGAAGTTTTTCTATAAAAACCGTTGCATTAGCCGTGACCATTTGAGCATTATTGGAAAACGAACGTTCCAGCTTGCCGATAATCGGATTTTTCGGGTTTAGATTTAAATCAACCACGGGCGCAAAGTCCATATTAAAACCGGCTTGCTGAAGTTCTTGGCTGATTTTTTCCGCTTCTTGATTCGTGAGGGCCAAAGTAGCGTCTTGGGCCATTTTTTCAGCGGATAAGATTTGGCTAAAGCCGTAAGCGGGCTTTAAGCGGTTAATCTGGCCGCCCTCAACATCTACGGCAACGAACAAAGAAGGTGAAAGCGTTTTTAATTCAGAAATGAGTTTTTTTGTCTGTTCGGGATTGATAATATTCCGAGGAAAACTTTGCGAAGGCACGTCATAGTCGCTCAAAACCACGCCGCCAAGATTTAAGTCCTTGATCGCTTCGCCTGTGCCTGATTCAGAACTGGCTTCGGTGCCGCGAAAGCCCATAATAATCATTTGCCCAATCATTTTTTTCAGCGCCGCATCGGTAAGAGGAGCGATGAGCGCGTTTTTCTGTTCGGGCATGGGCTGGCTGCCGGCGTAAATCACAACTCCCGCCGCAAGAGCGGCGGTTAATAAAAAAATTAGCCAGTTTCTCATCGCTGCCATTTACTTGTATTTATAAGCCACTTTGCTGAAACGGAGATCAATGTATTCCAACCCTTTTCTTTTTTCCAAAGGCAAGCTTTTTTCCAAAACCAATTCCAACTCCAGTATCTGCCAGTTAAGGTCGCCATTAAGGTCAAAGTAGGCCGACCAGCTCTCTTTGAGCGTTTCCGCGTTTAATCGGCCCTCTTGTTCAAAAAGGACAAAATCATACATTAAAATCCCTGTTTTTTCCGCTACGGTTTTTTTGATATTGCGGATTTGATTGAGAGTTTTTTCTTCAATCACTTTTTTCCCCAAAGCGGTTTCATCGGCGGCCTGAGAAGATTGCTTAGAGACAATCCTTAAATCATTCGGCATCAAGAAACTATCAAAGGCAAAGGCAATTCCGGTTTCATCAAAACGGAAAGAATCATAACTGTCATTATTTTTCCAAGAGCCGACCATCTGCCTTTCTTTAATCTCAATGCTGAGCAGGTTGGGCCAAAGCCGTTCGATTTTTATTTCTTTAATAGTAGGAACGCTTTTCAAAAGCATGGTTTTTAGCGTTTTTGTCCTAGCCAAGAAAATGCTTTTACTGTTGAAAAACAAGACTTTCCGGTTAATCATTTGCCAGGCCGGGTCTTTAATCTCTTCGGTGAGAATCCTTTCCTGGCCGGAAACAAAAATGTCCTTAATCTGGAAAAAAGGCGCCAGCACGATCAAATAGAATAAACCGCTCATTGCCGTCAAAGCCAATAATGCCGGCCAAAAAATCCGGCTTTTAATAATTGTTTTTTTCTTTTTTAAGCGGTATTTCCGGAATTTCATTTTAAAATCCTCTTTTTAATTTCCGCGCCTTTTCAAAAATATAGGTTAACCAATATTGGGGCGAAAAGACCAAATCCTGGGTTTTGACGTATTCTTTGGCCTGGCCGCCAAAGCCCATTTTGAATAAAGTCGGGCCGGCCCAAGGATGTTTCGGATATTTTTGCGGGTCAGTATAGCCCCAGAAATCATAAAGCCGGCAGCCCCGGTTTTTTGCTTCTTTGATTGCTTCCCATTGTACTAAATATGGGATCGGCAGTTTTGTTTGTTCACCCGATGAGGCGGCCTGATGGTAAAAGCCAATGCCGGACCAGAAAATAATCAAAGCGCCGCAGATAATTTCACCCTTATATTTGCCGAAAAACAGAGTAGCTTGGTTATCTTTAAGAAATATTTCGTATTCGTTTTTAATGTGTTCAGAGGAAAAAGGCGTGAATTTTTGCCTTTTGGCAGTTTGTTTATTGAGCGCTTGGTAGGCCTCAATGTCTTTTAGGTCCTGGCTTTTTTCGACGACGATATCCTGATTTTTCTGCGCTTGGCGGATTAAATAACGCGTGGTCTTTCTCATTTGCGCTAGAAGTTCGGTTTCGGCCGGTTGGAGATCCAGTTGCCAAGTGGCTTCATAGGCATTGGCGTGCATGGGCGCTTCTCTCAAGCCAGATTCTTTCAAAAGGTCTTGATTTTCTTGGTTATTTTCCCATAAGGGGCTTATTCTGACAAAAACCGCCTTTTCTTGTTTAGCAATTTCTTTTAGTCTATTAATAAGCGTTTCTATCGCTATAACGGGCTTGCCCGCCGTAGTCCCGCAGAGCGGGACGAAGGCGGGGCCGTGCTGTATCAACAAAAAGGTTCCCCGCTTGGCCGTGATTTTAGAAACCAAGGCAATCATTATTAATTCCTCATTGTCAAAAATACCGAAGCGCCAGATCTGGTGGCCCATTTTCTGCTGGAACTCGCTCCAATTCCAGGATTGCAAAAACGTTTTTTCTTGGCATTGTCCGAGAAAATCCTCCCATATTTCTTTGTCTCGTATTTCTCTAATTTCCATATAATTTACAGAGAACGGGTCTCTGTAGGGTTCTGCTTAATTTTACAGAGAACGGGTCTCTGCGAGCTTATTCTTGAGGAAATTGATGATTCTTTGGGCTTTTTGCTCGGAAATGTTGATGTGGGTCGGTAAATTGATGATATTTCTGGCGACTTTTTCCGCGATCGGGCAATCCCCTGCTTGATAGCCCATTTTTTCCTGATTTGTGTCCGGCGGCACAATCACGGCTTTACGCCAGCCATCATCAAGGAAGATTTTTTCTTTGCGCGCCTTATCTAATATCTTATCGGTATCAATGTTTTTGAGCAAAAGCGGATAGCGTAGATAAATCCGGTTATTCGTGTTTGACGGCAGCGTTAAATCAAGACCGGCCAGGTTTTGATCGTAAAGTTTGGCGATCTGGCGCTGGTGGCTGATAAATTTTTTCAGTTTTTCCATCTGGCGCAGAGTTATTATTGCCAAAACCGCAGGCATTTTTCGGGCAAAATTTCTCGGCAATTTTCCTTGTTTTTCCTGATTAGAAACCGCCTTAGAGAGCAGGCCGATTTTTTGAAGGCATATCAAAGTCCATTTGCCCAGACAGCAGAAATTATATAAAGGCATGACTAGAAAATTAGTTAAGATCGGATGCAATAATTGTTGAAAAATCCAGCAACAAGAGGGTTCGGGCAAATTATCTTGAAACTCTTTTAATTTTTGCGCTAGTTGATCGTCGTTGGTAACAGCCATGCCGCCGCTGACAGAAGAAATAACTTTGTCGCGGCCAAAACTAAAGAAGGCGGCTTGGCCGAATGTGTCGAGCAGCTTGCCCTGAGCGCCGTAGGCGTGAAGGGCACCAAGCGAGTGAGCGCAATCCTCTATCAAAATTAAATTATATTTCTGGCAAATCTCCTGGATTTTTTCTATGTCGGCAGGCAGACCGAAGGTGTGTTGGATAATAACAGCGCGGCTTTTATCAGTCAGTTTCTTTTCCAAGTCGAGCGGGCTGATATTGAGCGTGTTTTCATCAATATCAACAAAAACCGGTTTCAGGCCAGCGGCTAAAATCGGATTGACCACGGCGTTACAGGTAAATCCCTGAATTAAAACCTCACTATTGGGCTCAAAATTCAAACACTTCAGAATTGCCAAGAAGGCCGTCCGGCCAGAGTTGAAGGCACAGGCGTGTTTTACTGATAAGTATTCCTTAAATTTATTCTCTAACATCAACGACGGATTTTCTACGATCGTGGGTTTTTCGTCATTGATCCATTTCCGTGGCTGGGAAATTAGTTTAAATGCTAAGGCGATGTCGTCCTTTTCGGTATTGGGCGAAAGCGAGGTGAAAATCGGTTTTCGGCAAAATTTAGACAACATGTTTAAAATAAATCACTTGGTTTAATCGGTCCCCTGCCCTCCAAAAGAACAACGCTTTCCGCCTGGTAAAATGGTTTTATTTTTTCAATAATTTTTTTGCGGTTTTCGGAAAAAATAATGTTTTCCGGTTTCATCCCCGCGTTTAACGCGGCGGTTTTTATTTCCTCAAACCAGTCCTTGGTGGTAATGACAGACAGATCGCAGATTTCGCCGATCTTTCTACCGATTTTTTGGTGAATTTCTTTGGCCGTCGGCCCGAGCTCGATCAAGCAAGGCATAACAATGATTTTGTTTCCCGGCCATAGTTTTAAGTGTTCTAAAGCAGTCAAAACGCCATCCGGATTAGCAGAATAACTTGAATCAAGCACATCGGTTTCGTGCTTGGCCCGGCCAAGCACAAGTTGCATGGCGCCTTGCCGGGGCGTGATTTTTCCGCAGGCCGCGGCGATTTCCACTAAAGACATGCCTAATTCATTGGCAGCAGCAACAGCCAATAAAACATTTTCTATATTATGCCTGCCGATTAAATTGATTTTAAAATCAGCACTCTCCCCCGCTTTACTGCAAACCTTGAAGAAAAGCAAGTCTTTCTCTACTCTGATGTCTTCTGCCCACAAATCTAATTTTTCTTTAGTTGAACAGTATTTAGTATTTAGTGTCTGGTATTTAGTATTTAGTATTATTTCGTTGTTGCCGTTTAAAATTAATACTCCGTTTTGGGGCAAATTTTCACTAAGCTCTAATCCTCCTTCAGCGGAAATAAGGTTGGCCATGGAGCCGAAAAGCGCCAAATGCTGTTCATTAATGCCGGTGACAATGCCGATTTCCGGTTTGGCAATACGGGCCACTTCTTTTATTTTCCCTTTATCATAAGCGCCCATTTCACAGATGAAAATTTGATGGCTTGCCTTCAATTGATTTAAAACGCATTTGGCAATGCCGATTTCCGAGTTCTGATTTTCCTTGGTGGCCAAAACATTAAACCTTTGTTCCAGGATTATTTTCAAGATTTCTTTAGTTGAGGTCTTGCCATAACTGCCGGTAATGCCAATGGTTTTCAGTCCCTTAAAGCGCGCCCTTTTCGCCTTGGCTTTGTTAATGATTTGACAGCGGAACATAACCGCTAATGGCTGGAGAGCCAAGATTATGATTGAAACAATAATCGGTAGAAGAATATCAGTAATTAATAAGGCCAGAGGGGTGCGATTTGAAAGCCAGACATTGAATTGGCTGGCAACGAGAGGCAAAACAGCCAAATTCGCTACCAATAAAAACACGATTTTGGCAGTGAAAACCGGCATTTTCACTTCTTTCTTGGCAAAGAAGAAAATCGTTTCTAAAGCGTAGATCAAAAACAAGGGCCAAAAGATCGGTAAAATTATGGCGGAAAGTAAGACCGGAATCTTAATCAATCGGAAAAGGTTGAAAATAATCTTTTTGCCCTTGTCAGTGCGGAAGTGATCAAGAAAACGGCCCGTGTGGTATTCTTTAAGCTGCCATAAATAAAGCCAAAAAAGAACGGATTTCGCCGCCTGGACCGACCAAAGAATGATTAGAACCGGTAAAAGGGCTTCGGCTGACATATTAATTGGTCTTGATGAATTCAATTATCTTTTGCGCTAATAACTCTGGATTTTCTAAATGGGGTGTATGGCCAATGTTCTCGAGTAGAAATAATCGGGAATGACTGATTTTTCCTTTCATAAAATAAGCGTCTCTTAAGGGGGTGGTAAAATCTTTTTTACCCCAAATGATAGCGGTTGGGATTTTTATTTCCGGCAACAAAAGAGAAAGGTCTTCGTTGATGGCTTTAAGAAAGACGTCTTTCATCGTTCCCTCGGCCATGTAATAGTCAGTTCTTTTAAGGACTTTAAAGTAAAAAACTTTTCTTAAAAAATTATAGCCAGGCAAAAAAGACAGAGTTTTAAGAAAACCAAGTAGTTTCCAGCCGGCAATCAGATGGAACTTGGTTTTGATGCCTGCCGCGGAAACCAAAATTAATCCTTCGAGTTTTTCCGGGTGCTGGACGGCGAATTTTATGGCGACTCTGCCGCCAAAGGATTGACCGAGGAGAAAAAACTTTTCTTTGGGCATTTCTCTGTCAACGAAATTTCTGGTCCACCTGACATAGTCATCGAGATTCCAAGCCGTATCCAGTTTATTTTCCAACTTGAAACCGGGCAGATCGGGTAAAATGACTTTCATTCCCTGTTTTTCCAGTCCTTCTTTTACCTTTTGCCATTTCTCTTTGGAGCTCTGCCAGCCGTGAAGGATGAGTATGGTTTTTCGGTTTTCCATTGTCAAAAATAAGCTCAATTTTGTGGAATATGAAGGCGATCGCCTGTATATTCCACTTTTTTATTTCTTGTTTTTAATCATTTTGAAGCCGCAGTATTTTTGTAAGACGTCAGGTACTTTGACTGACCCGTCTTTCTGCTGGTAATTTTCCAAGATTGCCAAAATTGGCCTTTCGGAAAAAACCGTGCCGTTGAGAATATGGACAAATCCCATCTCTCCTGATCTGCGCTTGAGGCGAGTATTTAATCGTCTTGATTGATAATCAGTGCAATTGGAAGCGGAGTGGGTTTCCCGGTATTTATTTTCTGACGGGAACCAGGCCTCAATGTCGTATTTGGCCGCGGCCGGGTCGCCCAAGTCGCCAGTGCACATTTGTAGTATATGATAAGGAAGTTTTAAGGCCTGCATTAGTTCTTCTTCTATGGCCATTAAAAAAGAGTGCTCTTTTTCCGAATCCTCGGGCTTAACGAAAGAAACCATTTCCAACTTATTAAACTGATGGACTCGCAAGATGCCCCTGGTGTCTTTGCCATAAGAGCCGGCTTCGCGGCGAAAAGCCGTAGAAAAACCGACAAATCTTTTGGGGAGTTCGTTTTCCGGCAATATTTCGTCTTTGAAATAAGGAACGATGGCGTGTTCGGCAGTGGCGACCAAACAAAGATTGTCTTGATCTAAACAATATGTTTCTTCAAAGCCGTGGTTGTTGTATCCTAATCCAGAAAGAACATCTTTTTGAATCATGACCGGCGGCAAAATCGGAATAAATCCCTTTTTGATAAGGGTTTTGAAGCCGAAATCAAGAAGGGCGAGTTCTAATATTACCCCTTGGTTTTTAAGGTAACCGAATCTGGAACCCGAGACCTTGCCGGCGCGTTGGGTGTCAATAATATCCAATGATTCTCCCAATTCAAAATGGCTTTTTACGGGAAAAGAAAACTGCGGAATTTGTCCCCATTTTTTAATTTCTATATTTTCGCTGTCGTTTCTCCCCTCGGGAACGCTATCCAAGGGCGGGTTGGGGATGATAGACATTAGGCCTTGGAATTCGGCGTCAATGTCTTTAAACTCGGTCTCGATGCGGTCATCGTTTTTATCTAATTCGCGCATCCTTAAAACAATGCTTTCTTTTTCCTGCTGGTCGTGGGCCGATTTTATCTCTTCATTGGCTTTGTTTTTTTTCGCCCGCGTGTCTTCAAGGGCGAGCATCAATTCCCTGCGTTTTTTATCGATCTCTAAAAGCCGGTCAATATCAACTTTAACCTGCTTTTTCCGGCAACCCTCCTTTATTTTGTCGGGATTGTTCCTGATGAATTTTAAATCAAGCATATTGATAAGAATAAGTTTTTAATCCTATATAATAGCATTTTTTGCCTTTGTTAGAAATTAAGGGCCTGGTTTTTCCGCGACCGGGCCTTGATAAAAAGAAAAGTGTGGGAGGTCGGACCTCCCACACTTTTTGACATTATGACATTATAACCCTAACGCGACGCTGATGCTTTGCATTGCCTTGAGGCCGAGGGCGGCGAATTCTTCGAGGGAAAGGCCGATTTTTGCACAGGTGGCGATGGCGTCGCGCCGGGCGCCCTTGGCAAATGATTTTTCTTTGAAGCGATTAAGAACATTTTCCGGCATTAAATCCCCTATTTTCCTGCTGGGCAGAACCAAAGTCGAGGCGACAATTAAGCCGGTCAGGCAGTCAGCGGCGTAAATCGCTTTTTCAATCAGATTATCGCGGGTTTTTCCGGTTGCTTCATTATGGGCGCGAATAGCATTAGTGATGATAGGATCAACACCCATTTTTTCAAGCATATCCGCTCCGATTGCGCCTTGTTGTTCGGGGTGGTTTTTCCAATCAACGATTTCCATATCCATGTCGTGCAATAGCCCGGCCAAGCCCCAAGTTTCTTCGTTTTCGCCGAAATGTTTAGCCAAGGCAGTCATGATCGCTTCGGTGGCGAGCATGTGTTTGATGCTGTTTTCGCTTTTGACATGTTGTCTGACTAAATTTAACGCCTCGTCTCGATTCATATATTCCACAAGATTAAGCTTAATTTTGGGGTGTTTGTTTGAATTTTTGGCACTTTGATCTGGTGATTAAAACAATGGCACTAATAACGCCTAAACCGGTCAGCCAGTAGCTGACGGGCCAGTAAAGACTCCAGCTGATTAAAAGCGGTGTGATTTCCAATGGCCAGAAAAGAAAAACGTCTTTATGGACTAGGGCGTCGGCGAAAATATGGCTTAGCCAACCGATCAGGGCGCTGAAAAACAAAACGGGAAAGCAGATCGGCTGTTTAGAGCAGGTTTTTAAAAGTAGTTTTTTAATTTCAAAAAGAAAAAAAGCCAGGACAAAAGAGCCGATGAGGGCGCCAATAATTGAATGGAAGAAGCCGTGATGAGGACATTTAGGGCAACCAGCAAAAATATTAGCGAGGGACAAATAGGCGTTTTCGCCGTCCATGACCACACTGCCTAATAGCAAAGCCCACCAGTTGAGCGATTTTGGCTTGAGGGATAACAGAAAAAGCGAAGGACCCAGATGAGTAAAGGTAAACATCCTATTGCTTGGGTTTCATTAAGGGGAAAATCTGGCATTCGCGGCCTGGTTTGTCCATAAGAAAACTGAAGAGCCGTTCCGAAACGCCAAAGCCGCAGGTCGGCGGCATGCCGTATTCCAGGGCTTCGACAAAGTCCTTGTCGTCCATTTGCGCTTCTTGATCGCCTTGCTCGCGTAGTTTTTGCTGTTCTTCAAATCGTTCCGCTTGGTCAATGGGGTTATTTAATTCGCTATAACCATTGCCCATTTCACTGCCGGCGATAATGACTTGGAAGCGCTGGGTCAGCTCCGGATTCTTATCCAATCTTTTGGCCAAGGGCGAAACCGCCACCGGCACATTAATCAAGAATCCCGGGCCGGCAATCTGTTTGCGGCAGTATTTCCAAAGATTATCCATGGCGCGGCCGAAATTAAACCCTTCTTTATCGTAATCGATGTTTAATTTTTTAAGTTTGGTTTCGATTTCTTTGATGCCGGTGTCTAAAACGTCAATGCCGGTGTTTTTCTGGATTATCTCGCGATAGTCGTATTTTTCCCACTTTTTACCAAGATCAATTTCAAAGCCGCGGATATTAAATTTAAGCGTGCCAAAGGTTTTCTTTGCTGTTTCCTTGTACATTTCTTCTACTAATTCCATGCCTTGTTCAAAATCAGCGTAGCCCCAATAAAATTCCATTTGGGTATAATCCTGCAAGTGTTCTGGGCTCATGCCTTCGTTGCGGAATTGGCGGCCCAGTTCAAAGGTTTTTTCAAAGCCAGCGACCATCAGGCGTTTTTGCCAGAGCTCGCCCATAGAGATCCTTAAGAAAACTTCCATATCAAGAGCGTTATGGTGAGTGGCAAAGGCTTTGGCGTCAGCGCCGCCCGGCGTGGTTTCCAAGACCGGAGTTTCCACTTCCAAAAAACCGCGTTTTAAAAGGAAGTCGCGCATGGTTTGCCAGAAAACCGATCGTTTTTCCACCATTGATTTCGCCTCGGGATTAAAAAGGATGTCTAAATATCGTTTGCGCAGTTTTTCTTCTTCATCTTGTAAGCCGTGCCATTTTTCCGGTAGAGGCCTGATTGATTTTGTCAGGATTCTGAAATCAATTGCGTCAATGGTTTTTTCGTTGGTTTTGCTTTCGATCAGCTCTCCTTTTAGCTCAATGAAGTCGCCGATGTCGAAATAGTCAGTGAAAAACTGATAACCTTTTTCACCGAGCCGATTCTCCCTGAGCATGCCCTGAATTTTTCCTGAGCCATCTTCCAATTGCAAAAAGGTAATCTTGCCGTGCTGGCGCAAAGACCTAACCCGGCCCGCCAAGGTAATTGTTTTTTCGGTTTTTTTTAGTTTTTCGAAATCAGTCAGCGCATCGCCTATCCGGTGAGTGCGTCGTGTTTTTGCCGGATAACCGGAAAAACCAGCCATTTCCAAGGCCTTTAATTTCTGGATTCTCGTTTTTCTGATTTCTTCAAGCGTCTTTTCCATGCTCTAATTATAGAGGAAAAACATTTCTAATTCAAATATTCTAAAATCATTTGAATCCTCATACTTGTTAATTATCCGTACGGAGTGTTAACAAGGATGCGGTAATATTATGATACGGATATAATTTTGAATTTCATTTTGTTGCCGTTAATTTCGAAGATGCCGTTCTGGCCGGGCTTTTTGCCGCAAAGGCAAGCGCCTAACGGCGATTGATTTGAGAGCCGGCCGTGAGCGGGGTCGGTTTCATTGGGACCGACAATCTCGAATTCGTTTTTTTCGCCATCGAGCTCTACAATAATACGGCACCCTAAAGCGACGCAATCACTTTGTTTTTTCTGGATAATTCGGGCGCTTTTGATGGCTCTTTGTAATTCTATAATCCTGCCCTCCAAGAATCCCTGGGCTTCCTTGGCCTCGTGGTAGGCGAAGTTTTCTGAAAGATCGCCAAAAGCAATCGCCTCTTTGAGCCGTTGGGCCATTTCTTTTCTCTTGGTCGTTTTCAGGTATTCCAGTTCCTGTTTTAATTTTTCCAAACCCTCAGCGGTAATATCCATATTATTTTGAAAAGTACCATTTTAAGGTTTCGTGCGCCACCGGTAAGGCGGCGGCGCGGACGCCCGGCACATCTTCAATCAGAACTGTCAGGACGATTTGGGGGTCGTCGTAGGGAGCAAAAACCGTCACCCAGTTGTCGTAATAATTGGTTTTTGAAGTTTGAGCCGTGCCGGTTTTGGCCGCGACTTTGATGGGCAAATCAGCCAGAGTTATTGATGAACCGTAAATAACCGCATCTCTCATCCCTTGCCTGACCACGGCCAGATTTTCTTGGTCTATAGGTAGGTCGCGGATCACTTCCGGAGAAAGTTCTTTAATGATTTTTTGGTTATCGAGATCTCCTTCAATGATTTTCGCCACCATTTGTGGTTTCATTACTTTGCCGTTATTGGCAATCGCAGAAAAGGCAGTGGCGACCTGAAGCGGGCTGACTTGTAAATAGCCTTGGCCAATAGAAAGGTTATAAGTATCGCCGGTGTACCAGGTTTCGCCAATATTTTTTTCTTTCCATTGGTGATCGGGAATCAAGCCCCGGCTTTCTTGGGGCAAATCAATGCCGGTTAATTGTCCCCAATTGAAAAGGTTGAGATAGTTTTTAATCTTAGTGGAACCAAGGCCTTTCTGGCCTTCATAGCTGCCGCCGATGGTATAAAAATAGACATTGCAGGAAATGGCAATCGCTTTTCTCATATCCACCCAGCCGGGAGGGGCGGTGTCGCGGTAAGTGTAAATGATGTCAGGATCGTACTGGTTAGGCACGCTGATAAAACCCCGGGAATAAATTTGTTTGTCAGGAGAAATAATTTTTTCTTGGAGGGCGGCGGCGGCAATCAGCGGTTTGATGGTTGAGCCGGAAGCATACTGGCCGGAAACGGCGCGGTTGAAAAGCGGCTTGGCCGGGTCAGAAAGAAGCTTTTCCAAGTCCTTTTGGGAAATACCCTGGGAGAAATCATTATTGTCAAAACTCGGCAAAGAAACCATGGCGAGGATGCCGCCGGTTTTGGGATCCATGGCTATGGCGGCGGCGCGGCGCGTCCCGATCTCGCCGGTAATTCGAGACAATTCTGTTTTAAGTTTTTCTTGCAAGCTAGCATCAAGCCAAAGCACTAAACTTTGACCCGCCTCGGATTCGCTCCTTATCCCTTCTTGTATCTTATTGCCGTTGGCGTCTTTTTTGATTTCATAAATTCCTGGCTTGCCTCGCAATATTTCTTCGTAAGATTTTTCTAAGCCCTGCTTGCCGATATAGTCAGAAATAAAGTAATCGTTTTCTTTTAAAGATTTATATTCCGAGGCATTGATCCGGCCGGTATAGCCCAAAATAGAAGAAAAAACCGAGCCCTCGAAATAGCTTCGGATGGTATTCTCTTCAATTTTGAACCCGGGCAAGGCGTTGTTGTTAAGGTGTGTTTCTAAGGAAATAATGGCTTCGTGACTAAGGTTTTCGGCAATGATCAGTGTATTCTCGGTCGCCTGGCTAATTTTTTCCTGGATTCCATTCGGGTCTTGGTCTAAGATTTTGGCAATGGTAAATATTTCTTCGCTGGCGCTATTTTCTGGCAGGTCCCTTTTTTCCAAAACTAAATCAAAGCTGGGAGAATTAGTCACTAATTTTTCAAAATTTTGGTCATAGATAATGCCCCGATTTGCCCTGATAGGCGAAAGCCGGGAAAGGTTTTGATCTGCCGTTTCAGCCAATGTTTTTCCCTGAAAAATAGTTAACTGACCGGTTTTCAAGAAAAGCGCTCCTAACCCCAGCAAGGAAAAAATTAAAAGTCCGATAATCGCTTTTTTCGGCGGCGGCACCTCGAATTTCAGCTCTTTAATGCCTGATTCTTTCTGTTTTTTCTCCGTCAGTTTATCAAGAAAAATCTCATGGGGTTCGAGTTCTTGCTTTAATCTTTTGACCGAATAATTTCTAAACAAAACGGACATATTTTTTAACCACTAATTTTATGAATAAAACCATGGTTGGCAGGATCAGCCATAAAGGCATGGCCATTGGTTTTGATTTCCAGCTCAAGAATAAACCGACGATAAAAGCCGCCATTAAAGAAGGGGTTTCTTCTTGTTTTTCAAAAAGACCGGCGACGAGAATAAAAATAATCGCCAAGTTGGGCAGAAAAAAATTGATTTCTAAAGCCGCCAGGAAGCTGGTTTGAAAAACAATCAGAAAGTAGCCGATTAGAGAAAAGACAGCGGTTTTTAAAAGCATCAATAGTTTTTGATTATGAAGATAGTTTTTAATTCGCTGATTTTGAACAAGGGCTTGATTTTGGCGCTGCGGAATGGTCTGACATCGGAAAAGTTTATCCCTTCGATTTCTCCGGCTAAAATGCCGCCGGGAAAAGCATTAGAAGGAGAACTGGTAATAACCTTGTCCCCTATTTCGATCACTGCTTCTTGAGGAATTAAATCAAAAGAAAGCCGGTTATTCCCCTCTCCTTTGGCCACGCCCCTTATTTTTTCGCTGTTTTCCGCGCTGATTTTTTTAACCTCCGCATCAAAAGAAACGCTTTTATCGGAAATAAGCACCACCCGCGAGAAGTTTTCAAAGACCTCGGTTATTTTTCCCAGAAGAATTCTTTGCGGGCTGATCAAGGCCCAACCGTTTTTTAAGCCGTCGGCATTGCCCTTATCGATAAAAATAGCGTCGTTAAAAGGATCTTTGCTTATAATCTGGGCGGCTAATAAATCAAAGTCTTTTTCTAATTCCAAGTTTAGGGCTTCCCGCAGGGATTGGTTTTCCTGTTTCAATTCTTGGAGCTGGCTAATTTTTCTCTTTAAAGACAGGTTTTCGAGCCGGAGAGTGGTGTTTTCTTTGGCCAAGAGTTTTTTTTGAATAAAGTTATCAAAAAACTGGCTGGTTTTTTGCCCGCTTTGCCAGAGAAATGTTTCGACGGGCGAAGAAGCCAGAAGAAAAACGTTTTGGACTTTTTTCTCTAAGCCCAAGAATTTAATTGCCAGCAAGGATGAAAGAAAAACCAAGGCAATTAAAATTGCCGGTGGCAAGGGCCTCTTTTTGGTTTTGAAAAAGTATTTATCCATTTACCTATTATATCCCCTTTTGGGCCAATTTTAAAAGCGCGTTTTTGATAACGGACATCGTCAGATTAAACAAAGGGGTGGGGACTACCTACTTTCGCCCGGAAGGACTATCATCAGCCATGAGGTATTTCACGGTCGTGTTCGGAATGGGAACGAGTGGGACAACCTCGGTATAGTCCCCACCTCTGTGTTTAATTTTATCTCAAGATGAGAGAAGGGAGCTTCATTTTTTTGCCAAAACGCCAGGATATAATGAATATCTGGCAAAGCTAAGGAAGGTAAGAAAATTATGGTTGATGATTTATTAGTACTGCTCGGTTTAAACCCTTGCGGGCCTTACGCCTGCAGCCTATTAACCTTGTGGTCTTCAAGGAATCTATGAGTCCTAATCTTGGAGTTGGCTTCGTGTTTAGATGCTTTCAACACTTATCCATGCCCGACATAGCTACCCAGCAATGCCCTTGGCAGGACAACTGGTACACCAGAGGTCAGTTCTCAGAGGTCCTCTCGTCAAGTTGCCTTGTATTTCTACAAGCTTAGACTATATCTTCCGCGCGTTCATAAATTGAACGCGTGGTTGGCGTATTATGGCGTATAAAACTATGCCATCCTCCGCATTAATGCGGAAAGTCGTTACGGGGACAAACTTTAATTAAAAACCCAATCTTTCTCTTAATTCCCTTTTTGACTTAGAGAATTTTTTCCAACCAGATTGATAGGTTAACTGTCTTGATTCATAAATCATATCTGCTATTTTTAACCGCTGTTTTCTGGTCAAATCAGGAAAATTCTTGCCTACGATCTTTTTTAAGATCGTTAGTAAAATGTTTACCTGTTTTTTCTTAAACTTGATATATGGTGATAAATTTTCCAGAATCTCTTTGGTTCTTCCAAAACCATTAATTCTTAGTTCGGTAATTCCATCTTTCCGGCGAGAAATATAACCTATTCCTAATGTCTTTTTTATCCAGGATAGCGGTTTTTCATGACGCGTATCCTGATAAAAGCAGATTGTGAACATTAATCGCCATCCTCTTGGATTGTGCCTTCTGTTTTTCATTTGGACTATAACACTTCCGTCACCGTCCAAAAAACCAGCGATATAAGCTAAATCTGTTTTGGGTATTTTTGTTTGTCTTCCCACGGTATTACCTTATTTAAAATTATGCGGTCCTCAAGAAAATCATATCATTTTTCCGTTGGACCTACAAGCGGAAAAATACGCTTTCCGCATAATTCCAATGAAGGTTTCACCGTTATTAGCCAATTTGTCATCAGAGATTACTCTCTGAAGCAGCAATTTTATTTACTGTCCGAGACTCTCCTCAAGACTCAACGCCTGCGGTAGATAGGGACCAACCTGTCTCGCGACGGTTTGAACCCAGCTCACGTACCACTTTAACTGGCGAACAGCCAGACCCTTGGGAGCTGCTTCACCCCCAGGATGTGATGAGCCGACATCGAGGTGCCGAACAGGGCCGTAGATGTGGACTCGCGGGCCCTACTAGCCTGTTATCCCCGAGGTAACTTTTGTCTGTTGATCTTTGCGCCTTCTACTATGACGCATCGGTTCACTAAGTTCTGGTTTCCCAACTGCGCGGCATATCCGCCTTGCAGTAAAGCCGGCTTATGGCTTTGCCCTATCGCTCCGATTTCCATCCGGAGCTAGCCGACCTTTAAACGCCTCCAGTACTTTTTGGGAGGCAAGTGCCCCACTTAAACTGCCGGGGTGGCACTGTTATCCGCTTCATCAGCGGAATTAGAATTGAGAGTTTAAAAGATAGGTGTTTCATTGTCGGATCCATCCCGTCCAAAAACGGGACTTCAAATCCTCCCTACTACGCTACGCATCCAAACCCAAAATCCAATACCACCTTACAGTGAAGCTCTCGGGGTCTTTCCGTCTAGCCGCAGGTAAGGGGCATCTTCACCCCTACTGCATTTTCACCGGGCAACTCCTGGAGACAGTTCCTTAGTCGTGAAACCTTTCATGCGGGTCAGAACTTCACATTGTCTCATAATTTCTTATGGTGCAGACTATATCTTCAAATAGACAATTCTTTTGTAATTTCCTCTTTTTTGTATTTTCGTTTACCGCTTGCGTTCATTTGATACGCGAAATTGACAATCTTTTTTAATCCCCTTCTTTGAAGGTGTTTTTCTTTTTTCATCAGCCCGCATATTTTTACAAACAAATCGAAATCTTTTCGCTTATTTGATAATAAAGGGTACTGACGAAAATGAGGAATTACTTTTTCTACCAGGTCATTTAAACTACGGACCTCGAATTTCAATGTTTTGTCAGAATAATCACGTCTTATACTTCCGCAATTTAAATAAAGCTTTAGTAATTTAATTACTTCTGATCGGTCATAGTTTTGCCCTACGGCAAAACTTGGTTTTGTTTCCCATCCCACTGACAGTTTTTCTCTTTTTGAGAAGGAAACACTAAAGCATCCTTCCCCGTCTACATAACCAGAAATATATACTGGTAGATTTTTCTTTGATTTAGAATTGTTTAGTGCCGGCATATGATAGTATTTTTTTCATTAAATCCGTAAATGTTATTTCATCATAGCATCTACTATCTCGGTCGCCAATAGCTATCGGCGACGTCAGTCGTTACGGGGTCCCGTTTAACGGGACTTCCCACGGTATTATCTTGTTTTCAACGTCCCGCCCTTGATGCGGGACTCTAACGAGGATTTCACCGTTATTAGCCGGATTTATTGCTCACTGCTGTGAGCACAGGCAAATCTCTTACCTGACAAGGGGTTACGCTACTTTAACACTCTCAGAGTTAGAGCGGACGTTCACTGGCGCTTAGCTCGATCAGTTTTACCTTGCGGTAAAATCGTCGAGTTTGACGTTCCAGCACTGGTCAGGTCTCGGCTCCTATATTTCCTCTTACGAGTTAAGCAGGAGCCTGTGTTTTTGATAAACAGTCGCTAAGGAATCGTTAGCTGCGGCCCCATAACCCTTGCGGGTCGGGGCAACCCATCTTGCGAACTTACGGGTAGCTTTTTTGCCGAGTTCCTTCAGGAGCTTTCACCCGTTCACCTTGGTCTACTCGACCTGCCTGCCTGTGTCGGTTTGCGATACGGATCCGGTTGTTTTAAATCTCAGGGTTTTTCTTGGCAATCTGATTCTTGAAACGGTCGAGATAAATCTCGACTCTCGGAAATCCAATAATCCTATCAAGAACTTTGATTGCGTCACCCTTTTGAAAAACAACCGAAGGGCCGGAATATTAACCGGCTGTCCATCCACTGAGGCCATTTGGTCGCAGTGTTAGGGCCGCCTAACCCCTGGCTGAAAATCATTGCCAAGGAAATCTTGGGCTTTCGGTGTCCGAGGATCTCACCCGGATTGCGGTTACTCATGCCAACATTCTCACTCCCTTGTTCTCCACCCCGACCTTACGGAGGGGCTTCGCTGAACAAAGGACGCTTCCCTACCGCCCGCCACAACTTTGCAGATGTGGGCGGGCCCTTATCTTCGGCGTTAAACTTGAGCCCCGTTAATCTTTGGTGCGAAATTCCTTAATCAGTAAGCTGTTACGCACTTTTTAAAGGGTAGCTGCTTCTAAGCTCACCTCCTGACTATCATAGGAAAATCACTTCCTTCCTAGCACTTAGTTTAAACTTGGGGGCCTTAGATGAAGGTCTGGGCTGTTTCCCTTTTGAGCCCGGACCTTAGCGCCCGGGTTCTTACTTCCGCCTGAATTTTTCAGTATTCGGAGTTTGATAAGAATACCTGGCTAAAAGCCACGATATTCTTTTCAGTGCTCTACCCCTGAAAAATATAATACGGCGGAGCTAGTCCAAAAGCTATTTCGGGAAGAACCAGCTATTACCAAGCTCGTTTAGGTTTTCTCTTCGTGCCACCGTTCGTCCTAGAGTATTGCACGGCTCACAGGTACGGGCTTCTTCTCGCCCTTCGGCGGGATTCACCCTGACGCTGGCAAGCTCGCTTGGCTTCGGGTCTGGGGTGCACAGTTTTAGTCGCGCTATTAACGCTTGCTTTCGCTTTGCCTTCCCCCGTTTAACGGGGTTAGACAACTATGCACAACAACTCGTTGGCTCGTTCTCCAAAAAGTACGCCGTCACCCCGCAAAAGCTTGCGCTCTGTGGGGCTCCGACTCTTTGTAGGTTAGATGGTTTCAGGTACTATTTCATCGCCCTCGCCGGGCTGCTTTTCACCTTTCCCTCACGGTACTAGTTCACTATCGGTAAAGTCGAGTATTTAGCCTTGGCTTGAAAGTAGTTCAGCCGACTTCCTATAGATTTATCATGCCCTATAGTACTTAAGATTTGTCCCTTGCGGGACTAAGAGACTAAGAGATTGATCGTTTTCGCCTACGGGACTATTACCCTCTTTGGTGTTCCTTTCCAGGGGACTTTGGCTAACAATCAATTTTTTTACTCTTTCCAAAGTTTTCTCCTTGTCCCTCGATTTCTCTCGGGATAAAGGGGAAAACTTCAGGCGTCGCTCTCTTTTAACTGCTCCAAGCTTCTTGCGAAGCTTAGAACTCTAGGCTATTTCCCTTTTCACTCGCCGCTACTAAGGGAATCATCTCGTGTAAAACACGAAACATTGTTTTATTTTCCTCTGGGTACTGAAAGGTTTTACTTCCCCAGGTACGCTACCCCTCACTTGCGCTCGGGGTCGACCGCGTTTTGCGCGGCCCTGTTTCCAGATTCGGACATCTCCGGTTCACGGGTTGCTTGACACCTCCCCGGAGCTTATCGCAGTCACGCCACGTCCTTCGTCGCCTCGACTTTCCAAGGCATCCGCCATCAACCTGTTGTAACCACAATTTCTTACCCTCCTTAGATTCACCAGATTCGTCTGTAAATTTAAGGAGTTTTTACTTAATTAGCTAGAATTTTATTAAGTTGTCAAAGTCCGTTCTTTTTCTTTCGTTTTTTGGTTCTCAATCCGGTTTTACCGCCAATTTTTTATTCAGCGTCAATGCCGGCGCGAGAAAAGAAAAAACCGCTTCGAAGCGGTCGCTTAGGCAATAAAAAATCCTAAGGAATTAGCCGCTTCTTTTGGTGAGAGTATAAAGAATGGTATTCATAGGAATGTTTAAATCTAAGAGTATTTTTGATTGTATTAAATACGAATATGTTTGTCAATAGCCCGCCCCGGCTGAAAGCCGGGGCGAAGCGAGATCCAATTAACGTCAAAACCCGGGTAATTATTCGTTCTTAAGCTTTCGGTAAATGTCTTCCAGGATTTCTTTTGCCAAATCCTTTCCACCTAAGCCAATGGCCAAGCCGCCGGCAATCACCAATAGGGCGATCACGCCGGTGAGCACGGTTTGGACTAAGGGCGAAGCGATTTTCAATTGCATCAGAACAACTAGAACAGTGAAGATATAAATTGACCATCTGACCACTAAAGCCACGGCTTGAGTGGATTTTATTTTTGCTCTCGCTACTGAAGCGACAGCTAATTTTTCTAAGATGTCAGCGACAATCACGGCGACGACCATAATCAAAACAACCACCACCACATTAGGCAGCCAGGCGATTATTTGTCCGAAAAGAGAAGCAAATTGCGTCAGGCCGAGAATCTCCACTGCGGCGGATAAGAAAACCAAAACCAGAATCCAGCGGCAAATCTGGCCGATGAAACCGGCGACATCAGCTTTGATGCCGGCCTTTTCTAAGGCCTCATCCCACTGGCCGCGGGCAAAAAGCTGGTTCAATTTAGCAAGATTTAATACTTTCGATACTCCCCAGCCGACCCACGAAGAAGCGAGCCAGCCGACAACGAAAACAACTACGGCGCCGATCAGATTCGGGATAAAATACAAGAATCCAAGCCAAAGGTCTTGGAGGGCGCCAACGGTTACTGATAACCAATCTTGAGGCATATTTGTAAAAAGTTAAAAAACTAATTTCTAATAACTAATCACTATTATTGTCGACCTTTGGGTATTAAAATATTATACCACTTATCTTGTTACGGCAAAACCTGTCACTTGTTCAAGCAGTTTTTTCGCTCTCTTGTCCTTGATAAAGTGTTCTCTGACCGGCGCTATTAGTTTGTTTAAGAGTTCGGCGACTGTTTTTTTCAGATCTTGGGGATGGATTTGTTTCTGGCTGAAAAGCGTTTCTAATTTAGCATAGGATTTGACCGTAATGGTGCCGCCGAATTTTTCCGGTCTTTCAATTTTTATCTCTTTGGTTCCAAGTCGGTCCAGGGATTCAAAAATTATATAACGGCAGTATTCCAGAATCGGGTTTTCTTGGCTCTCCCCTTCCGGGCACCAGGCCTTGTTAATTTTTCTTTCAATCTCTTCTTTTGAATCAGTCATAAAAATCGCATTATCAGGATTCGATTTAGACATCTTGAGGGCTATGGTCCTGGCGGTTTTATCAATGGCGGCCTCGCCCTCCGAAGCATTGGCGGAGGGGGGTTGATCCAAACCCATGAGCATGTGGTGTGAAATTACTATTGGTTTCCAAAAACCGAGCTGGGATCCGATCTCCCGGGCCAACATATTAACTTTGCGCTGGTCCATGCCTAATTGAGTGATCTTGGCGCCCAGAGTAAAAATATCAGCAATTTGCATGCAGGGATAAAACAACTGAGCCGCTGACAAGGTTTCCGCGGCTGCTTCTCGGCCCATGAATTCCGCGGTTCTGATAAAGCGCGCCAGTTTATTAGTCCGGCCCACCTTTAAAACTAATTCCCAATATTTGCTGTTTTTAACTAAGTCCGAAGCCCAAACAAACTCCACGTTTTTCAAATCCATGCCGTAAGCCCGCCAAACCTCAATGAAATATTGGCCCACGATTTTAATTTTTTCCAGATCGCCGCCCATTTTGTCATTACACATCGCATGCCAGTCAGCCACCAGCATTTTAAACTTGATGCCGGCCTTAATCATTTTGTTGACATTGATGGCGCGTAAAAGACCTTGGGCAATGTGAATCTGGCCCGAGGGCTCAAAGCCGTCATAGGCAACCAAGTTCTTTTCGGTTTCTAAAAGCCGCCGCAGCTCTTCTTCGGTGGTAATCTCCTCCCCTACTTGTTTGACGAGATCAAGCCGTTCTTCAGTAGTCATTGTATTATTCTATCCCTTCGACCCGGCTCAGGGCAAGTCCTTCGATATAACTTAAGGTAAATATCTTTTTGCTAATTTTTTAAGCTTATCGGCTTTTAGGGCCAGTTCGTTGCTTTCCAGTTTTTTAATCTCATACAAGGCCACGAATTCCTTGTAAAGTTCGGGCTTATCGAGTATTTCTGTTAGTTGGTCTTTTACCCATTTATCATAAGCAATCGGGTATTTTTTGTTCTCTATAAAGAGCGCCTGCAAGAATTCCCTGGTGGCATCATAAAACCTTTTAAAGGCCTGGAAGTATAGTTTTCTTTTAACGAGCAGAGGGACGTGGCCCAGGTTGTTAAACATGAATTCCTTCACTTCTTTTAATCTTTTTCTTCTCAGGCCCTCGTAATAATAAGGGGTATAGTTCTTTCTTAGTCTCTTAAAATGATTATTTCTGTCGAATAAAACCATTGAATAGATGAAAACGTTTCCGATCTCTAATTCGTATTCATCGGGACCGGAGGTCCATCCCCTTTCGACGGGAATAATCTTTCCGTCAGTTATTTCTATATCTATGTGAGAGTATTTCCCTGCCCTCGAAAGCCCCTTTAATATTTTATCTCGGCCATAAACTTTATTAAATTTGCTTTTGATATTTTTAATATCATTCTTGTTTTTTACAATTAAGCATATGTCCAGACAGGAGTCCTTCGACGCCTTTCCCCTAGCGCAAGAACAAGTCAGTAAGATGCTCATTACCGATTTATCTCTACTGAAAATCTCCACCATTTTATTTGCGGCTTTCTCGTGCAATAAAGTTGGATAGTATTTCATAAATACGGTTTGTTTCTTTATATTAAAGCTTTGAATACGGGATTGACAGCTCGCCCCTTGCTTCGGTTGACCAGCCGTAGGCTGGAAACCTGTTTGATGAATTAGATTACCCGATTGTTCCTCAGGGCTTCCTCTAAGCCGATAACGTTATTATAAAGGAAGGCCTTCATTCCTAAGTCGTTTGCCACTTTAATATTTTCTTCTAAATCATCAAAATAAATACATTCCTCGGGTTCAAGATTGTTCTCGGTTAACAGATTCTTGAATGCTTGTGGGTCCGGTTTGACGAAACCCGTTTGCCAAGAATAATAAACTTTATCAGGAATTTCTGTTAAGAACGGAGAACTCTTTTTATAATAATCGGCTCTTTCGGCAAAATTATTTGACAGGATAAACACTTTAACACCTTTCGTTTTTATCTGTTTTGCCAATTCAATTAATTCTGGAATTTCTTTTTCAGCACCGAACCAAAAATCAAGGAACTGTTCTTCCGTCAGACTGACATTCCATCTCTCCAAATATGGTTTCCAATGGCTAAAAGCACTCCCCGCATTTGGTTTTCTTATCTTTGCCATGATCTCTTTTAACACGGGCAAGAAATCTTTTGTTTCAATACCAAAAATCTCCTTGAATCTATCGCTCAATCTTGGGCCTTGAATAAATATTCCGTTAAGGTCGAATATCGCTGCCTTTATCATATTGCTTACTTTACCAAAAAACCGCCTTTTTGTCCTGAGCGGTTCGACAAGCTCACCATAAACTTCATCGAAGGATTATATGCCCCTTTTGGCCATTATAAAACCAACTAAGGTGCAGACGATTAAAATTAGGATAAATGCCGCCCAATACCATGGTTTAGTATAATAGCCCAACAAAATATTAGATCCATTCTTATGCGGAATTAAAAGAAGTATGTCGCTAATAAAACCAACGGTGGCAGCCATAAGTCCAAACAGAAAACCGTTTTTCGCATTAGGAACCGTTTCTGGCGATTCAAAATACCACGCCGTACCTTCGGCAGCTAACAAAACTACGGATATTATTGCGATATACCACATCGCCGGTGGTATATCCGAGGGGTCGGTGTTTTTAAGCTCTACTCTAAATAATTTGGATAATATTATGGTCACAACTAAAGTCGTGATGCAGAGTAGAAAAATTATTTCTGTCGCTAGTTTAATATTCATGGTTTATTTCTATTTTTTACTCTACCAAAAAACCCCGCGTAAATACAGGGTTTATACGAGATAAATTCCGCGATGAAATCTCTATCGTTTTTCTTTAATAGCGATTACGATATATCGGGCGTCCCGCCCGCTATAAATTTATGTTTTTTCAAGAATTTGATTATCGGCAAACCGCATTTTTCGCATAATTCAACTCTCGAGGCAAATCCCCCGCTTGCCGTTACGGGATCATTGCCCTTTATCGTCTTTTTACATATATTGCACTTAATTATCATCATACGTTTCCATTATATTCTTTAGATAATCGCTGTCAAATCTCTGGTTTTGGCCACTCAACCACTTAATCACTTAGCCACTTTCATGACCTTCTCTACTTGCCCTGAGTCATATCAAAGAGCCGGCCCTGAATCACACTGAAGGGTTGACCCGTTTAAGAACAATCTAAGTTAAAAACGAATCTTTCTTACTATTTTTTGACAAGTATGATCTTCGCCAATTTCGCAAACGTAGATACAAACAGGATTGAATTTATATTTTTTAAGCTTCAGTTTGTTAAAAAACTTTACTACTCCCTTCTTATCATTTAATACACCTAATGTGATGTGTGGCATAAAATATCTCCCTACCAATGGCGTTCCGTATTGTTTTATGTTTTTCTGCATAAGTTTAGACCAGTGATCAAGATTCCATAGTTTCTCTATACCGTAATCCCAGTTAAAATATTTTAATGTCCCTTTTATTATTTTTAGGTGTAGATTTTTTAGCCACTTCGGTTTGTTCGTCATTAGAAGAACCGAACGATGGCCTTTCCATAATATCAGGTCTTTGATTTCCAGCTGCCCCGTCTTAAAATCATTTGTTATCTTCTCTATTTCAGCAATAAAATTCCCGAAATCCCTCTTTTTTATCGAAATGTGATAAAGAGAAATATGGGGCAAAAAGGATTTTCTGCCTAAAATTGAATTTGATCCATATTTATGCAGCCGTTTACTTAGAGCAATAGAATAATCTCCAATTTCTTTTGTTGGCAGTATTACTATATCAAAATAGTTCTTATGAATTTTTCTAGTCATATATTGTACTCTACCAAAAAACCCTGTAGTAGAACAAGTTCACTACGGGGCAGGCCGCCCCCCTACCCACATCGCTACACGAAGTGTTGCGGGCGGGTTTGGCGATTCTTTGTTTGGTAGTAGTTGATCCTCTCTACGAGACGACATTAGACCTTTTTAGGAGGTTGACACTGTTGCCAGTCGAGGTATAATGAAACTACTAAACGTGGAGCGGATTCTATACGAGTCCGCTTCGTTTTTATTTCAAGTCCATTTTTAGAAGATATTTTAGATATTCAAAATCTCGAAAATTACTACCAGCAAATTGCCTGATTTCTTTGGCGGTTCGCGAACCACGAGCCAGAACGATTATCTCTTTACCATTTTGTTTTAGGAATTTCAAAACTGGTAAAAAGTCTCCGTCGCCGGAAAGAATAAGCGCTCTGTCAAAATTATCTTTTTCCTTCATTAGATGGAATGTCATATCGACATCGCAGTTCGCTTTTCTTTTAGTCGTGCCATCTTCCTGTTCATAAAGTTTAACCGGCTTCAGATGGAGATCATAGCCGAATTTCTGTAGTTTTGAGTAAAAACGAGCTCGTTGTAGATGTCGGTTAATTAATAACAATATTGCTTCAGTAAATTTATCACCCTTCTCTTTGACTAATGAGGAAAGATAGTTTTCCGCTTTTTCAACCGGCACAGTTTCCTCTTTGAGATAATCAAACTTAAAACCATGCAATTCTATACCGCCAAAATATAAGACCCGAGAAACTCCATATTTTTCTTTTAAATAATACAAAAGCTTTTGATAGTCGATTTTCCATCCTAAATTCTTTTCCCCGCCGTAAAATAAATTGGAGGCATCAATAAAAGTATATGTTCTCATATCTAAATTATACCAAAAAACCGCCCTAATAAAAAGGCGGTTTCGTCAGTGCTAAAAACTAATAACTAATTGCTAATAAACTCGTATCCTGCCTACGGGACGACAGCTTGCCCTGAGGAGTTAGGAAACGACGAATGGGTTAGAACTTGTTTGGCGAGCAGAATTCTATTCTGAGATCGCGGTTAAAGACCAAAGCTATTTTCTGCAGGGTTTCGGTAGTAAAATTTTGCTGGCCCGTTTCTAGGCGGGCGATGTTGCTTTGTTTGGTGCCGATTCTCTTGGCCAATTCCACTTGCGACATTTTTTTCTGTTTGCGCAACCTTAAAATCTGGTAAGCGATTTCCAGGCGTTTACCATATTCGTCATAGTGTTTCTTGACCTCGGGATTTTTCAATTGACTTTTCAAGTATTCTTGAAAATCAACTGCTTTTTGTATTTTCTTTGTTCTATTCATATAATTTCGGATTATTTAAGACGTCGTAATAATTTTCTTCAGCTTTCTTGATTTCTTTAATTGGCGTTTTTTCGGTTCTCTTCAAGAACGCGTGAAGCAGAACTATCGTTTTCTTGATGAATGTAAAGTAGAAGATTCTGAATCTGTTTTTGCCAAAATCTATCCTTAATTCTCTAATTTTTCCCTTGACGTGTTTTGAATATGGTTCGTCTAGATACCCCTTGTGTTCCCTTAGGAATTCAACGTATTTTAAGATTTTTGCCCTTTCTTTATGACTTAGATTGTTTATATACTCTAAAACAGGACTTTTACTGGTTTGAGAGTTTCTGTAAAAATTTACTTTATAATCTATGTTATCAGTATATATCATAGATGATATGTTGTCAAGTAGTGATCGTCAAGTGTTATGTTAAAATGCCCTTAATTTCACGAACGTGTTCATCAACTCTTTTATTAAATTAATTATATCATATTTTTGGTCAAAAAAACTGCCCAGCCTGAGAAACGGCATAGAGGCGATTGTCCTAATCACTCAATCACTTAGTCGCTAATAAAGTTTTTTGGTCCTGCCTACGGGACGACGTTAGAACCTGTTTAGAATTTAAGTAAGTAAAGAGACGCACCGTTACGATGCGTCTCTTACTTGTTTAGGTGATAGTTTTCCTCACCTCGAAACCTGATGCAAAGGCTAGGATCAGGCCGAGGCTGACCGAAAGATAGGCGGCGATCACGACTCGCCATTCCGGCGGTTGGGAAAAGGTGAAGGTATGGGCCGGCAACCACCAGACGAACATGGCGATGAAGACAATCTTCGCCCACTTTACCGACTGTGGTGTCCCGAAAATCTTCCATGGCCAGCACGGTCCTTCGGCAATCATCGTATCCATCCAGTAGTGGATGAACATCATGAAGAAGGCGTAACCGCCGAGGATGTTGATCCAGGCGCTTTTGGATAGCGCCGAGGCGCCAGGCCATAGCCCGCCGTTGTCGAGGGCGACAACGCCTCCGTCAGAATACGGGAAGGCAGCGGCGAACCAGATGCCAAAGAGCCCCCAGACAAGGAAACGAAGACAGATCTTGTACGGGATCCATTTGTGATTGGTCAGTCTGTATTTCAGGCATTCGCCGAAGGTGGCCAGTAGCCCGACCTTGATAAAACCCATCGGGTAAGGATAGGTCTTGGTCAGATAGATGAAAGTGTCCTTGGCCAGGAAGATGAATGCGGTTATAGCCGCAAAGTACAAAAGAGCGATCAGGTCGGAAAGTTTGAGTTTCATATGGTCCTCCTTGAACCGTGAAACATCGAAGGTTTACTATAAGAAAATTAGCACAGATAACCAACTAAGTCTAGCGAACTAATTTAATGATGTTGCATATCAAAAAATCGCCTTCTTGGCGATCTTTTGTTTGGTAGTAGTTGATCCAGGGAGTAGGAGTTGAACCTACCTAGACTGGTTTTACAGACCAGCGCCTTAACCGCTCAGCCATCCCTGGTAATTATTTTTTTAAACAATATTCCGGACTTAAATTTTTTGATCTCTTGTTCGCGTTTATATGCGTCGCTTCTATTATTAAAGTTTTCTGTTATGACTATTTCCCAAGGTATAAACCATTTTGTTGATTTGACCAATCCTCGATTATGTCTTCTTAATCTATCCGCGATATTATTTGTTTGTCCAATATAGAACCTTTTAGATTTTAAACTTCTTAAGATATAAACAGTATACATTTTTTGTATTTTTTGTCCCGATTGGCCACCTCCGCGTAGCGGAGTCCCGCTTCGCGGTGATCCCGTAAGACGGGATCCCGCTCTGCGGTGATCCGGCACCCCTGGGAAATGAAACTCTAAATACTAAACTCTAAATTCTAAAAAACTACTACTGTGGACCGTGCCGGATTCGGACCGGCGACCTCTTCATTGCAAATGAAGCGCGCTACCAACTGCGCCAACGGCCCGGAAATCAGGCGTTTTCTATCTTCTAACTTCTAAATCCTAAATACTCGTGTTATGGGCGTGGAAGGAGTCGGACCTTCGGCCTCGTTCTTATCAGGAACGCGCTCTACCGTTGAGCCACACGCCCGTTTTGCGCCTCATCGGCGGGCGCGCGGAAACGACGCCTGCCGACGAGGCGGATTCTTCTTTGGTTTTGGTTTTGCAACCTTCTTCGGAAGGCTAAATTTGTTTATTTTCTTTGCGACAGAGAAATCTGCTTTCGCTGCCCCTAATTTTTCCAGGATTTTCGGCGATATTTTCAAAGAAATCTCGTAGTTGCCCGAACTGGCGTAAACGAATTTTTCCTTAGCCAGTCCCCTATCAATAAACGACGTTACTTTGAAAAGCAAGCCGAAAGGCGGCAGGGCGCCGACTTTGAATCCAACGAATTTGGATTTCATCAGCTTTTCGGAAATGAAATCAAGATTCTTTAATTTACTGACCTTGGCCAATTTCTTTTTATTCACATTTCTATTAGCGGCCAGTATTCCCATTGCCAACTCCTTGCCTGATTTTACAACAATGGTTTTGGCAATCAAGCTTGGTTTTACCCTTAAAGTGGCGGCTTTGTCCAGCCCAGTATAAACGGTGCGATGTTCAATTTCCTCAAATTTAATTTCGTTTTGGCTCAAAAACTTGGCTAATTTGGCAGAAATAGGCATATATTTAAGTTAATTTTTAACTGGTTTTAGGATAGCAAAAAATTTAGGCGACAGCAAGAATTCCATTGGTTTAAATTGCGATTTCCCCATGCTAAAATAGAGCAAGATGATCATCCCTTTAATTTTTCTTATTTTCCAATTTCTTTTCGGCCTGGCGGTTTTCGGTTTTTTTGACCGGCAGGAAAAATTGTCTTGTTTCGAAAGATTTTTTGCCAGCCTGATTACGGGTTTAATTGTCAGCGGTTTTTTGATCCTTTTGGCCGCCTTGGCCACCGGCTCGTTGTTTTTGGCCATTATCCTTTTCAGCGCCTTGGCCTTGGTCGTTCTTGCCTTGCGGATTAAATCATTGCGATGTTTTTTTATTGAAATAGCCACGGAATTGCAAAAACAGGACTGGCGGCAAATTTTTTGGCTTTTGCCCTTATTGGCAATCTTGGTTCTTTATTTTCTTTTGATTAAAACTGTGCTTTTCGAGGCGCCCGATAACACGTTGCGAACTTCTTTTCTCAGCTGGGGCGACACCGCCCTGCATTTGAGTATTATTGAAAGATTCGCCACGGCTAAGCATTTTATCTTACAGCACCCCTTAATGGCCGGCGCACCGCTTACCTATCCGTTTCTGCTTAATTTTATTTCCGCCATCTATCGTTTTCTCGGCGCCAGCCGCGTTTTCGCTTACGCCTTGCCTCTTTTGATTTCCGGCCTGTCCGCGATTGTTTTATTGTTTTCTCTTACCGGAAGATTTCTCGGTTCAAGGGGCGTTGCTATTCTGGTTTTGGTTTTGATTCTTTTCGGCGCCGGTTTGGGATTCATTACTTTTTTCAAAGATGTTTCCGGTTTCGTGCAGCAAAATGGTTTTTCCGCGCTTGGCACTTTTTTCACTAATCCGCCGCACGAATACACTCATTTGGACAATCGGACCGGCGGCAAACCAATTGAGAAAGAAGCCGCCGATAATATTGTTTGGATTGTGCCGATTATTTCTTTTTTATCGCACCAGCGGACTTTTTCTCTTGGTTTGGCTGTTTTCTGCCTTATTCTTTTGGGTATTTACCATTACGGTAGGGACAAGGATTTCTGGCGATTTGGCATTTTTGCCGGACTTTTACCCTTTATTCATATTCATAGCTTTTTAGCTTTGTTTTTACTGATGGCGGCTTTGTTTTGGTTTAACTTGAAAAACAAAAAGTCCTGGCTGATTTTTGCCGGGCTGGCCGCTATTTTGGCTCTTCCCCAGTTATTGTATTTCAATTCGGCCAACGGTTTGGGCGATAATATTAGGCCGTGGCTCGGCTGGCTGACGTTAGCCGGCACTGATAGCAATGTTTTCGTATTTTGGTCAAAGAATTTCGGTGTTGTTTTCTGGTTTTGGCTGGCGGCTCTTTTTCTTTTTATTCTTTCTCGTTTTCGGAAAAAGCTTGACCTCGGTTTTAAATCGGAGTTTCTTATTGCCTCAATGGTTTTGTTTATTCTTCCCAACTTATTTCTCTTTCAGGTCTGGCCCTTTGATAACGGCAAAATCCTTTTTTACTGGTGGATTCTGGCAATTATTTTTGGCATCGGCCCGATTTTGGTTTTTCTTTCAAAGAAAAAAGTTATCGGTTTATTGGTCATTATCGCCATTGTGTTTTTCGGCACTTTGGCGGGCGCCATTGATTTTTCCGCAAGATTGCTCTATCGCCATTATTTCGGCTATTCTGACTCTGATCAAGAAAAAGTTCGAGCCGGCCAATGGATAAAAGAAAATACTTTACCCGATTCTTTGTTTTTGACGCCGGCCTTAGTGGACCCGATGCCGTTGTTTCTGGCTGGCCGGCCAATTTATCTCGGTTATGAAAGCTGGCTTATCACCGAGGGTTTGGACATTAGCCAGCACCAATCTAATGCGAAAAAGATATTTAACAACGACTTGGGCTTGGCTTGCGTTGAAAAAATTGATTATATTATCTTAGACGATGATTCAAGAAAGAGTTTTCCCGGCAGCGATAATCTTTCAGTTTCAGACCATGTTGAGATTGTTTTTAGCCAAGAAACGCCGGCCGGGCCGCGGAAAATATTAAAAGTAATTTGTCCTTAGCGATGAAAGAAAAACTGCCCCTAATCATTTTACTAATCCTTGCTTTAGCAACGAGGTTTATTTTTTTGGCCTATCCGGCCGAGGTGGTCTTTGACGAGGTTCATTTCGGCAAGTTCGTTTCCGCCTATTCCACCCATCAATATTATTTTGATATTCATCCGCCCTTGGGGAAATTGATGATTAGCGGGCTTGCCCGCCTAAATTTTACGCCAGTAAATTTTGGCGGGTTTGCTCAAATTGGGGAAGCCATGGACGCCAAAACGCTTTTTGTTTTGCGCTTTCTGTCCGCTCTTTTCGGCGCCTTATTGCCTTTGATTTTTTACGGCATTATCCGGGTCTTGGGCGGATCGAAGAAAGCGGCTTTTCTGGCCGGGTTTCTGGTCATTTTCGACAATGCTTTTTTAATCGAATCAAAATTTATTTTAGTTGACAGCTTTCTGTTTCTTTTTGGTTTTTTATCGATACTTGTTTTTCTGATTTCTCAAAAGCAGGAAAACCGGCTAAAAAAGCATTTGCTTTACTTTCTTGCCATGGCCTTGGCGGGGCTGGCTTTCTCTATTAAATGGACCGGCCTGGCCTTTCTCGGCATCAATCTCTTCTTGTCCTTTATTAATTTTCTCAAAAACATTAATTTTAAACGATTCCTAAAGTTTTCCGTTGAAGTTGTCATTTCTTTATTTCTGGTCGCGATTATTTATGCCCTTCCTTTTGCGGCTCATTTTAAGCTTCTTGACCAATCCGGGCCCGGCGATGCCTTTATGAGTCGTAGTTTCCAGACAACACTGAAAGGCAATGTTTTTTCCAAAGAAAAAATAACCACCATGCCCTTTTTACAGAAGTTCGTCGAGCTGAATAAAATGATGTGGTCTTATAATTCCGGTTTAGCAAAGACCCATCCTGACGCCAGTGCCTGGACCGAATGGCCAATAGACAAAAAGCCGGTTTGGTATTGGGCCCGTTCGACGGGCCCGAGCGAAACAGCCAATATTTATCTCTGGGGTAATCCTTTAATCTGGTGGCTGTCAGGATTGGCGGTTTTATTGAGCATTTTCCGAAAGCTTAAACACAAAGGCATCCTATTGCTGGGCTATTTTGCCAATCTTTTGCCTTTTATTTTTGTCAGCCGCATTGCTTTTCTATACCACTATTTGCCCGCCTTGGGTTTTGCTATTTTGCTTTTGGCTTTGGCCGGAGAAAAGCTATGGGAAAAGCGACCTTGGATTTTTTACGGCTTTTTAATGATAACCCTGATTGTTTTTATTTTAATCGTGCCCATCAGTTACGGTTTGGTCATGCCCGCGGAGATTAGCAATATTTACCAAGCCATAATTAAGCTTTTTCATTAACCAAAATCACCCGCTGCGCTTTGCTCCGGGTTTTAGTATTGGAGGGGAAACTTCTCAGAGTTGCTCCGGACTGTAGTTTAAAGACATTCCAGTCAATTGTCCGCAGTTGAAAATAGAATTCTCAATTTTCAACTATGATCGACGCTCCTAGACAAAAAGTCTAGAAAAAAAGTAATGATCCACGCACAGCTTCCGCTACGCGTGCCTTGTTACGACTTCGTGCTTCTCACCGAGTTTGGCTTAGTCGCCCTTACAGGCGCCTTCGGCCACTCCCGGCTCGTCTCACGTGACGGGCGGTGAGTACAAGACTCAGGAACATATTCATCGGGACATAGCTGATTCCCGATTACTAGCGATTCCGGCTTCATGAGGGCGAGTTTCAGCCCTCAATCCGAACTAAGGAGTCGTTTGATGGGGTTAGCTCCGCCTTACGGCTTGGCAAACCCATTGTCGGCTCCATTGTATCACGTGTGCGGCCCAGGGCATCAAGGACCATGCTGATTTGGCGTCATCCTCATCTTCCTCCCAGTTATCCCGGGCAGTTCCCTGTGACATTTAAAACACAGAGTAAGGGTTGCGCAGGTTTCCCCATTTAAGGGAGACCCTCACGGGACCTGCTGACGACCATATTTTCTTACAATTACTTGTAGTATGGACTATGCCATCTTCCGCATATAATTATGCGGAGGCCAGCGTTTTATGACGGTTTTTGGTTTTTCCGCCATCTAACTCTCTTAATTGGTCCTTGGCGAGAGTTAAGTCTCTACGGGGTACGGACACTAATTTTTGCAACTTTGTAGAATGAATATAAATATTGTCTAGAATTTTTTCGTTTCGTAACGAGATATATATAAGCAAAATGTTTTTGCGCTTTTGTAATAGTATATTTTTGTTTTTCTGATTCCCATTCTTCTTAATAGCTTTTTATCCATTTCTGCTTCGTTCAGCTTGCCATAAACTATTCGGCAATCTTTTCTGAAATCCTTGTCTACAGAACCATCGCCGTCAAAACGGCCGGCGAAATAGGCCTTAATCATACCTGGTTTTTTAAGACGATCAAGATTGTTTTTAGCAATAACGAAGTCTCTTAATAATGGCCTGCTATTAACAAAAATATGGTTTCTGTTAAATTTTATTCTTACTTCCGGGAAAAAGTTTCTTAAAAACTTTTTAGTTCTTTCGATCAGATATGGATTGGTATTGCTTAATCCTACTGAACTTGACCACCAATAACTATCAGCGCACCAAAGGCCGAGAATATAAGCATTCTCTTCTCCCTTAAAGAAATTGCAAAAATTAGTGTTCGTACTTCCCACGGCATTGCCCGCCTTAGTTCTTATAGTTCATTTTACCATAAGTTTTTGGTTAGGGGTTCGCCGTTATGAGCTGGTTTTTCGATTCGCCTTACGGCGAAAAGGGTCGTATCCCAAGCAGCAATAGCTTAGGGATCAACCATGCAGTACCTGCCATAGCGGTCCTTGTGAGAAAGCTCGCTTTTCAGTAAGCTGTCCGCTACGGTTTCTAGCCCTGGTAAGGTTCCTCGTTTGTTGTCGAATTGAGCCACATGATCCACCGCTTGTGTGAGTCCCCGTCTATTCCTTTGAGTTTTAATGTTGCCATCGTACTTCCCAGGCGGGAGACTTAACGCGTTAGCTTCGCCACCTGAAGGGTCGACACTTCAAGAAGCCAGTCTCCATGGTTTAGGGCGTGGAATACAAGGGTATCTAATCCTTTTTTATGCCCACGCTTTCGTCTTTCAGCGTCAGGGTCGTCTTAGTTGACTGCCTTCGCTTTTGGTGTTCCGGTCGATATCAATGGATTTCACCCCTACACCGACCGTTCCGTCAACTCCTAACGCCCTCTACCCTGTCCATGTCTTTGGCAGCTTCAGGGTTGAGCCCCGAAAATTTAACCAAAGATGCAACAAGGCGCCTACAGACGCTTTACGCCCAGTAAATCCGGATAACGCTTGGGGATTCTGTCTTACCGCGGCTGCTGGCTAATAAATAATTTTATTGGACTATACCATCACCCGTTTTTTTGAAACGGGGCTCGGCGTATTTTAACGGATAATATGTTTCACCGTTAACGTCGGTTCATCACCGAACAGTCTCTGAGGGGTTACGAAGAAATGGAGGTAATTTATAACGAAAACAATTTAATACGAATGGTTCTATTAGATTTGCGAATTTTCCTCTTCCATCTTTGCCGATATATATCCTTGGATATCTTTTTCCTCTAATCAATGTTGTTTGGAGCGTTGTTTTAACGCCAAATCTCTTTTTCAGCATTTCAATTAATAGTCGGTTATCGCTCATCGAGAAACAATTTGTAGTTAGACGGAAAGCATAATGACTTTTTTCTCTCCAATCTATTGTTCCATCATCCATGAACCAGATAGCCAAACTTAGTGCAGATTTTATCAATTTTCCTATATTTTTCGGGACTCGTTTTTTAACACCCCGATAAAAAATAGATCGATAAAAGCGCGTTTCGTCATTGCTTCTGGTTTGGAAATACCATTGTTTATTGTCTCGTCTTTGTGTGGGAGAACTACGACAAAGATTTTTTAATTCCCCGTATAGCCAAAAGATATATTCTTTATGCTTTAGACATTGTTTGAAACGAATGGACCCTTGTTTTTCGATCCACCCGTCTCCCAATAATGTTCCGAGAATTATGTCTCTTTGTTTTTTGTTCATTTCTCCATTATATCGAACTTCCCTGCTGATTACTATTAAGAAAATTAGCCCGATGGCTAATGCCGCTTCTTAAATAGCTTCCAGCATATGAGCCAAGTTTACTTAAGCCGTGTTACCACGACTATTCTGCGCCCGTCGATCTTCGCTTACGATTTTGAGCGGATCGACCACAGAATTTGCATCCCCTTATTCTTGAGGTACCGTCATCCCTCGCTTGCGCTCGGGATTCTTCCCTCAAAAAAGAGTTTTACAGCCCGAAGGCCTTCTTCACTCACGCGGCGTCGCTCGGTCAGGGTTTCCCCCATTGCCGAATATTCTCGACTGCTGCCTCCCGTAGGAGTAAGACCCATGTTTCAGTGTCTTTGTTGGGGAACAAGCTCTCACTTCCCCTACCCGTCATTGCCTTGGTGGGCCGTTACCTCACCAACTAGCTGATAGGCCGCAGGCCTTTTCCGTGGCCCCTATCCCTTGCGGGACGGGTTTTAAATGAGAATGTCTTGCGACCCCTCATTTCTATCAGGAATTACCCCGCCTTTCGGCGGACTATTCCTGTCCTCGGAGTAAGTTACCCACGTGTTACTAACCAATCTGCCACTCCCACCCAACTTTTCTTGCGAAAAATCAGGTGAGCGTTCAACTTGCATGCCTTATCCACGCCGCCAGCGTTCATCCTGGACCAGGATCAAATCCTCAAAAATAATTCTTCCCCGAAGGGAAAAAATAAGAGCGGAGCAACTCTGAGAACCCCGCAAAATGAAAAATTTAATAATTTTTCATCGCGAGGGCGTTGCTTTTACTGATCCTTAATCCTTACCAATACTATTTACTAATTACTAATTATTTAATTTTCAAAGATCTTTCTCTTCGGAATAAAAAACAGGCGGACAGCCCTGTATTTTCTGTCAGATCTTTTGTATCGCGTATTCTTTATTTTTTTCCGCCGGTCTCGAGTCCAATCATGTTTTTAATCGTCATTTCTTATCTGTACCCATTATTGAAAATTCCATTGCTTTTGTCAAGGATATGTACTGGTTCATGACATATGATACGCTCGCTGTTTTATTAACAGAATTCTTAACAACTAACATTTATTGCGACCGCTTCAATTGTTAGTTGTTTTAAAAATGGAAAAAGTTAATCATTTTTCCGCAATAATATTAAAGTATCTTACTCCGTCTTTTCTTTTTAAAATCCGGAAACCAATAGATTTTACATAATCTATGAACTCCTCTTTTTTATACATTTTGTCGTATGGATGAACTGAAGTATATTTTATGAATCTACCATATATTCCTTTGCTGAACGATTCAATACTAACATCATACACAAATAGTTTTCCGTTCGGTTTTAATACCCTTAATACCTCCTGAAGACATTTTTGCCAATCAGGCGAAGGTATATGATGAATCGCGCCATACTCAAATACGGCGTCAAAGCTATTGTCCGGGTAGTTTAACCGCGCGGCATCTGCTATCTCAAAAATAATATTGACATCTTTTACGTTTTTTTTGGCTAATGTGATTTGCCTTTCATCAAGATCGGTGGCGATTATTTTTGAAGGCGTAAAATATTTTAAAATTATTTTTGTTCCCAAGCCACTGCCACATCCTATTTCTAACACTTCTTTATTCGCCAAAGTATCAAAATATTCCGTATAGTACTTCTTTGTTATAAAATCTAAAATCCATCTTCGCGGAGGAGTGTTACAGAACCACACGCTTAATTTATCCATTATCATGGGTTCAAATGTTTATATTGTTTATTTAAGCCGGCAGAGGGATTTGAACCCCGTATAACACTTTCCATTCGCAAGATCTACGTTCTTGCCTCATGGTGGCGTGTATACGGGGCGGGCCCCCAACCTACTTGTTTAGCCCGTAAATGCCGCGATGATTTTGAGCCGCCTGCCAGAATCGAACTGACGTAAGTGGTTTACCCGCCTGCCAAAGCCTGAGCCTAAGAGCCTGAGGTCGGGATCGAACCGACGACAACCAGTTTACAAAACTGGTGCTCTACCAACTGAGCTACTCAGGCAAGTTAGTGTTATCGTCTTTTTTTTGCAGGTTTTCCCAATAATTATCCGCTTGTTTTAAGGCGTTTTTATCGCTTTTATTGCGATCGTTTTGCGCTTTTCGGCGCAATGATTCCAGCCAGCCGCCGGTTTTATTTTCGAACTTTAATGCCAAAATCCTGATTTTAGAAAGGATTCTTTGCAGAAGAATCTCAATGGAAAAATTCTTCAGGGCCGGTAAGTTTTCCGCCTTTTCCTTGATTTTCATTAAAACAACCAAGGGCTGGTTTTCTTTCTTTTCAAAAACATGAGTTGTTTTAGGCAAGGCGGCTAATAACGGCGCTTTTTTCATAAAAAAGGCAACCAGGCCCGCGAAACTGGCGGCAAAAAAACAGAGGAAGATAATTTCCAAGAGAGACATTTTTATCTGATACTTAAGCGGGAAAAGTTTTTGATAACGATGTTTTCCCCGAGTTTGGCAATGGTTTCAGTGATCAAGTCCCTGATTTTTTTAGTTTCGTCTTTAATCCAGGGTTGGTCTAAAAGACAGATTTCTTCCTTTCTTTTCTTCCATTTGCCCTCCAAAATCTGTCCGACGAATTTTTGATCTTTACCGGTATTTTTCGCTTGTTCTTGAAAAATCTCCTTCTCCTTAGCGAGGAAATCAGCGGGTACGCTTTCTTCGTTCACGAACAAGGGGTTGGTGGCGGCAATTTGCAGACAAATTTCATGGGCTAATTTCAGAAAGTCCTCATTCTTGGCGACAAAATCCGACTCGCAGCGCAAATCAAGGATAACCCCCACCTTTTTATTGGGATGAAGATAGGTCTCAATAATCCCCTCCTTTGCTTCTCTTTCCACTTTTTTTTCCGCTAATGTTTTCCCCCATTTCCGCAAGGTTTCTTTGGCTTTGACCAAGTCCCCCTTTGCCTCTTCCAGGGCTTTTTGGCACTCTTGAAAAGGCGCCTGGGTTTCCTCGCGGAGTTGTTTTAATAAATCAGTATCCATTGAATTATTCAATTCGTTAATCCTTTAATTCTTTAATCGGTTGGGTTTTAACTGACAGAATTGTTTCTTTAACTTTATCTAAAATGTATTTTACCGAAGAAGCGGCGTCGTCATTGGCCGGGATGGGATAATCAGCTAAGCCGGGATCAGTATTGGTGTCGGCAATGGCGATAATCTTTATGCCTTTCTTTTTCGCTTCCTTTATTGCCAAAAGGTCTTTGCGAAGATCGCAGGCGAAAATCGCTTTAGGCAGGACGTCCATGGATTCGATGCCGCCGAGCCGCAATTGCAGGCCCTGGATTATTTTCTCGATTTTCAGCTGTTCTTTCTTAGTGTATTTTTCCAAATCGCCAGCTGCTTTTTGAATTTTCAGGTTTTTCAAATAATCAACCCTTTTTTTAATGATCTCAAAATTGGTAAAAGTGCCGCCCAGCCATCTTTCTGAAACCCAGGGCAAACCGCATTCTTTAGCGGTTTCTTCCAGGGTTTTTTTGACTTGGATTTTGGTGCCGACAAAAAGCAAAACACTGCCCTCTTTGATTATTTCTTGGATATAGGCCAGGGCTTCTTGGAGTTTGGCGGCTGATTTTTCCGCGTCAATGATTTGGATAGTGTTCCGCGTGCCAAACAAAAACGGCTTCATCTTCGGGTGAGAAGCGGAAATCCGGTGGCCGAAATGCGTACCCGCTTTGACCATCTCGTCCGGACTGACATTAACATCGGTTTTAATATCTTCTTTTGCCATATGAGATTGAATATATCATATCATTTAAATCAAGACAAGATGGGGTGTTGATTTTTTTCAAGATTTGTTTAGAATACTATAATATGAACAAAATACTCGATATCATCTTCATTCTCGGGCTTTTGGCGATGATTTTCTTCGCGGTTAGAGGATATTTAATAAAATAACGACAACAAATGAAAAAGAACATCCATCCGAAATATTATCCTGAAGCGCAGGTACAGTGCACGTGCGGCAACCGTTTTCAGATCGGCTCAACCAAAGAATTGGTGGAAGTGGAAATCTGTTCCAAGTGCCATCCTTTTTATACGGGCCGGGAAAAACTCGTTGATAAGGCCGGCCGAGTGCAGAAGTTCAAAGAGCGGCTGGCCAAAAAGCGAAAATAGGCATGTTTGATAGAGAACAAATAAAACAGGAATATAATTCTCTTTTAACAGAACTCGCTGATCCCGAGGTGGTTTCTGATCGCGAACATTTTTCTCATTTGCTTGCTCAAAAGGCGCGTTTGGAAACGATCTTGGAAAAACTCGCCGGTTTAGATGAAGTTAAAAAACAAAAGGCGGAAAACGAGGCCATTATCTCCGCTGCCGAAGACCAGGATTTAACCGTTCTGGCCCACGAAGAGATCAAATCCCTGGGCGAACGAGAAAAATCATTATTGGCAGAGATGGAGATCTTATCAGTTATGCCGGCAATAAAACCCAGCCAAGTGAGTAGCGCTGCAATTATTGAAATCAGAGCCGGCGTGGGCGGCGATGAAGCCGCTCTTTGGGCTAGGAATTTATTTGATATATATGTTGGTTTCGCTAAGTTTCAGAATTGGCAGATTAATGTTTTGGACAGTTCTGATACATCCATCGGTGGTTTGAAAGAAGTTGTTTTTGAAATAAAGCCGGGGACGAGCGCCGGTCCAGATCGCGATGTCTTTTCTAAAATGTTTTATGAAGCAGGCGTCCATCGTGTCCAGCGGATTCCGGATACGGAAAAATCCGGTCGCGTCCATACTTCAACAGCAACCGTGGCGGTTTTGAAAAAACCTAAAGAAACGAGCGCGGTTAAAATTAATCCGAATGAAGTCCAGATCGAATTCTCCAATGCTTCCGGACCGGGCGGCCAGAACGTTAATAAAAGAAAAACCGCGGTCAGGGTTTTGCACATTCCCACGGGCATCGTGGTCACCTGCCGGACTGAAAGAAGCCAATTACAGAACAAGGAAAGCGCTTTGGCGATTTTGGTGGCGAAATTAGAGGAAAATTCCAGCTCGGTTTCAAAAGAAGAAGTCTTGAGCGAGCGGCGGCAGCAAATCGGTCAGGCGAAAAGAGCGGAAAAAATCAGGACTTATAATTTTCCCCAAGACCGGCTGACTGACCATCGCATCAAAAAAAGCTGGAAAAACCTTCAAGAAATCATAAAAGGCAAATTAAGCCATGTCATTGAAGAACTGGAAAAACAATTGGCGAAAAACAAGTAATCGCGGCCAAGGCAGATTAGAGGGGTTTCTTTTGATTGGGGGCATTCTTTTTATTATGGCAGCCGCTCTGCCTCAAGTTGTTAAAAAAGCAGAAAATATTCCTCTTGGTAATCCGATCAGTCAAATCAATGAAAACGAAAACTCGCCCTTATGCGGCGAGATCTTGCCCATTCCTTCTTTTCAGGGTTTTGCCCCTTTCAAAGTAACGGTTGTCGGCACGGCCAGGAAAACACAATACGATATTCTCGGTTTCCAATGGGATTTTACCGGCGATGGTGCCTGGGATACCGGCGTCAGTAAGGAGCCCCAAGAATTCATTTTCCAAAATCCCGGCGATTATCGTTTAAAAATGCTTATTGTTGATCAAAACGGCAATAATCGCCTTTGTGAAAAAGAGATCAAAGTGATTAGTCGTTGATTGCTTTGATGTCGTTTTCGTAATCAGCGGCAATGGCTAAGACGTTATTGCCGTAAAACTCCTCATATTTAGTCCAGGTCGAGCCGGAAAAATATTTCATTGCCGCCCGAAATTCAGAAGAGGCGTTAGTGGCGCCTAAATCTCCCAGATAGAGCCCGGCCGCCATAAAAGCGTCATTAATATTCCAAGGATCAGCGGTCCGGCTGGTTTGGCCTTGGATTTTGTTTTTATAGGCCATCCAAGTGGAAGGAATAAATTGAGCCGGTCCCATGGCGCCGCCATAGCCGCCTACGCTGGGGATCGGGCAAGAAATGGGCGTGTGGTATGAGTCGCGGCCAAGTTCTCTGGTGATCTGGAGGAAAAGCGGAACGTTTGTTTTGCTCATCACTTTGGCGATTTTTTGGCCGTTGGAAATTCTTGTGCCATCGCCAGTGTTGCTGGTATCGATATAGCACTGGCCGACATTTTTGCCGATGTTTGATTCTTGAGTGAGGACAGCGAGCAAAAAGGCCGCTCTCACGCCCGTGGCCTTGGAAACAATTTTGGCAATTTCGTACGCCTGGCCGAAAGTCGGCGCTTGGGCCACGCCGATGATCTCAAAAATGCGCGAGCGGATTTCCGCCGCTCTTTTTTTTGTTTCTTCCAAATATTGCTGATAAAGGGCTTCTTTGCCCTTGGTCTGTTCCAAAATGGTTTCCTGCAGTTTTTTGGTCTCTACGCTCGACTGCTTTTGCAGCGTTTGGACGTTAATGGTTTTCTGGAGGTCATTCTTCTGTTTGTCCAAACTTTCCTTTTCTCCTTCCAGAAGAACCTTGGCGGTTTTAATATTGTCTAAGACCTGGGCTAGTTTTGTGCTTAAGGTCTCCAGATTAGATAAATCATTGAAAAAATCAGAAAGCCGTTGATTGGCTAAAATCGTTTCTAAACCGGTTTTCCGTTCTTCCTGGTAAATGGCTCTTAATGACTCTTTCAGTTTCTCTTTATTTCTGAGCAGCTGGTCATCGGTTTTATCAATGGCCTCGCCCGTTTCCGTTATTTGGATTTTCAGATCTTTAATCATCAGCGTCCCTTGCTGGACTTGAGTATCGAGTTTCTTGATTTTCTGTTGAAGAATCGTGATCTGGTTTTGGAGCGTTTTTTTCTCTTTTTGGACGCTGCCGATATCCGATTCGTATTGGGTTATCTTTTCCTCCAGCGCCTGTAATTCCTTTTCCAGAGCGCTCCTTTCCTCTTCGGGAGTCTGTGCCGTCGTTAAATTAAAAAAGAAAAGAGAAAAAGCAAAAACAACGATTAAAAGCACAAAACCGTTTTTATTCCTTTGAGTGCTTACTGGCGTCTTCATTTAAATAGAACGCTATTCCTTTTTTGGGGTTGCTTTGGGAGGAGCAGTTGTCTTTGTTTCTTCTTCCGGAATTTCTTCTTCTTTCTTTTCCTTTTCCACCTTTTCCACCTCTTCTACCTTTTCTTCAACCGGTTTTTCCAGTTCTTCTTCAATCTTCTGCTGTTCTGTCACTTGGACGACAATTTCTTCCGCGTGTTTCAAAACCTTGACGCCTTCGGGAATTTTTAAGTCCTTTACCAAAATCATCTTGCCGATTTCATCCAAGGGCGTCAGATCAATTTCTATCTGATGAGGCAGGTTTTGCGGCAGGGCCTGGACTTGAATTTGCTGGATATTCTTTAAAAGGTTGCCGTTAAGATTTTTGACCGCGTTTGACTCGCCCGTAAATACTAAGGGCACCATTACCTTAATTTCTTTGTCGGTAGCGGGCTGGTAAAAATCAATATGAGAGATTGACAGCTTGATCGGGTCTTTTTGTAAATCCTTGACCATGACCAAAAATGATTTGGCTTTGCCGCTTTCGCTTTCCACTTCGAGTTGGAGAAAAGAAGTCCGGCCCGTTTCTTGAAACACTCTAATGAAATCCTTGGCGCCGACCTGAAGATTCAAGCTTTCTTTAATTCCCGGACCATAAAGCACCGCGGGCAGTTCTCCCCGGCTTCTCAATTGCTCTACCTCTTTCCCAAAAACAGAACGGATTTTTGCTTTTAAGGTTAACATGTTTCGATTTAAAAATTAAAAATGAAAAAGTAAAATTTATTTATTGATAGAAATTGCCTTTACGGGGCAACTGTCGGCTGCTTCTTTAATACAGTCAATTTCTTTAAATGTCAATTTTTTAACACTTGATTTGCCGTCTTTGCCCATTTCGAAATAGCGAGGGCAAATGGCAGCGCAAGCGCCGCAGCCGATGCACACGTTTTTATCTAAAATTATCTTCATGTTTTAAATATAATCTTTTTTATTTTCTCGGTTATTGCCAGCGGATTTTCATTGAGCCAAACGTTTCTGCCTACGACGGTGCCCATGGCGCCAGCCGTCATTGCCGCCTCAACCTTGCTTAAAAAATCGGTTTCACTTATTTCCGGCCCGCCCGCCAGCATGACTTTGGCTTTGCCGGCGGCTTTGACCGCTTCGCGGAAACATTCCTCTGATCCGCAATATTTTATTTTAACAATATCAGCGCCGATCTCTAAGCCGACGCGGGCGGCATAAATGATATTTTCCGGCGCGGTTTCGTCTTGAATGCTTTTCCCTCGTGGGTAAACCCAAGCAATAACGGGCAGATTTTTTTGATGGGCTTGTTCGGCGATGCGGCCGAACTCAGCCATCATGATTGATTCGTGCTCGCTTCCCGGATAAATGGTATAGCCGACTGCTTCGGCGCCCAAGGCAATGGCCTCTTCCACTGAGCAAATTTGCCGGGAAATTGGGTCTCCCCCGCTCAGTTCGGTTTTGCCATTGAGTTTCAGGATTAATGGTATTTTTACTTGCAGTTCTTGATATTTTTCCGCCAGACCTTTTTGGAGAACAATGGCATTATAACCGCCTTTAATGGCGATTTGCAAGACAAACTCCGGATTAACGGCTTGATCGCCTAAATCATCAGGCCCTAGTTCCAGGCCCTGATCGTAAGCAAGAAACAAGGCCTTGCCGTTAGTGGTGAGTTTGTCCAGATTAATCATTTTTGATTTTAATGATTTTTATTTCCGGCAGTTTGCTGTTTTTAGATAATAATCCTTTATTTGCCCCGAAAACTTGAATATTAGAAATGGCATTGGCCATGGCTAATTGCAATGACGATTCGATATTTTTCTTTTGCATCAGTCCGGCGACAAAACCGGAGCCGAACGAATCACCCGCGCCCGTAGCGTCCACCACTTTGACCGGCGGAGCGGAAATCTTGTAAAGATATTTACCATCGAAGCAAATCGCCCCTTCTTTGCCCTTAGTTATCACCGTTATCAATCGTTTATCTTGTGTTAGGCTAAGCCTAGCACAAGAATAAATTGAGGAGAAAATAGCTTTTTCATTATAGGGTTTAATGCCGGTTAAAAAACTTGCCTCATCGTTATTTAAAAGTAAAACATCAATTTTTCCAATCGTTTTTTTAAAAGCAGACAAAGCCAGTTGTTCTTGGCTCGGGTTAATGGCGATTTTAATTTTATTCTTTTCCGCAAAATCAATTATTTTTAAGGTTAAACCAGTTGTTTTGCTCCAAAGAGGCGCGAGATAAAGCCATGAAGTATCTTTTAGCGTCGGCCAGTCAACGTCGTTTTCATTAAAGCTTCGGGAAGCATCGTGATGAAGCAAGATTGTTCTTTCTGACTTGGCATGAAAAATTATGCCCAGATCGGTTTGCCGATTGTTTTTCACTTTGGCCAGAGTGGTTTCGATCCCGGCTTCATTGAGTTCGTCTAAGATGGTCTGGCCGGCTAAGTCCTGGCCCACCACGCCGCAAAAGCCGGTTTTAAGGCCTTGTTGGCTAAAAGTTATTGCCGTGTTGACTCCCCCGCCGCCAATAAAGGTTTTAATGTTTTCTAATTCGATCTTCCCCCCCAGAGGGAAGTAAAAACCTTGCCCTTTTTTCGATTTCGAGGCGTCAAGGAAAATATCTTTAGTGGCTGAGCCGATAGTAATGATGTTCAGCATGTTATTTTTCCGCTTTTTTAACAGTTAAAATTGTTTTTATTAAAGCATCCGGATTGACGGAAATTGACTCAATCCCCTCTTTGACCAAAAATTCAGTGAAGTCGGGAAAGTCGCTCGGCGCCTGGCCGCAAATGCCAATGTATTTCTTTTGTTTTTTGCATTCATTTATCACTTTGGCGATCATGGTTTGAACCGCTTTGTTTTTCTCGTTGTCAACTTCAGCCATAGCGCTTGAATCCCGGTCTAATCCCAGGACTAATTGAGTGAGGTCATTCGAGCCGATGGACATGCCGTCAAAGATTTTCAAAAACTCACTCGCCAAGATTATGTTAGAAGGAATCTCCGCCATGACGATGACTTTTAACTCTCGGTCATTCTCCAAGCCATTTTCTTTAAGCAGGCCCAAGACCTTTTGTCCTTCTTCTACTGTTCGACAAAAAGGCACCATCAGCCAGATATTTCTTAATCCGAATTCGTCTCTGACTTTTTTGATTGCTTGGCATTCCATAACAAAAGCCGGTTGGAATTTTTCATGGTAATACCTTGAAGCGCCCCTCAAGCCCATCATCGGATTTTCCTCCTGTGGTTCAAACAGTTCGCCGCCGATTAAGGCGCGATACTCATTTGATTTCAAATCGGAAAGCCGCAAAATCACCGGCCGGGGCCAAAAAGCAGCGGCAATCTGCGAAATCCCTTCTGCTAATTCATCTATAAAATATTGTTTCTTGTCCTTGTAACCGATGGTTAATCCCTCAATTTTTAATTTTAAATTTTTAATTTTTAATTCGTTAAAATGATACAAGGCCAATGGATGTATTTTGATTTTCTCTGCCAAAATAAATTCCATTCTTGCCAATCCCACTCCGGCCGCGGGCAGGAACGAAGTTTTGTAGGCGATTTCCGGCGCGCCAATGTTAACCATAATCTTGGTTCTGGTTTTAGGCAGCTGTTTGAGGTTGTAGGTTCTGGTCTCGAATGGGATGTTGCCGGAAAAAACTTGGCCGCGGCTGGTTGAACAATCAATGGTTATCTCCTGGCCGGTTTTTAACATCTTTGTCGCTACTTTTGTTCCCACCACTGCCGGTATGCCTAATTCTCTGGAAATAATGGCGGCGTGACAGGTTCTTGAGCCCTCATCAGTGACAATGGCAGAGGCCTGTCTCATGGCCGGCAGCCAGTCCGGATCAGTCATTTTAGTGACCAAAACCTCGCCCCGTTTAAATCGACTGATTTTTGAAGCGTTTTCAATGATTTTTGTTTTGCCGTGATTGATGCTATTGCCGACGGCAATGCCCTGGAAAAGAGCCGGTTTCTTTGCTCTTATCTCGTATTCCTGAACGATAAGTTTATTGGCTTGGCGATGGACTGTTTCCGGTCTTGATTGGACAATGAATAATTTTTTGGTTTTGCCGTCTTTAGCCCATTCAATATCCTGAGCCAGGCCATAGTGTTTTTCAATTGCCATTGCCCATTTCGCTAAGGTTAAAACTTCTTCGTCGTTCAGGCAAAATTTTTCCTGTTCCGCTTTAGGCACGCTCACTTCCTTTAATCCGCCTGCTTGGTTAAAAATGAGTTTTTTTGTTTTACTTCCCAGATTTTTGACAACAATGGCTTGGGTCGGCTTGAAAACCTGAAATTCATCAGGCGTAATCCTACCCTTGACGATCATTTCGCCCACGCCCCAGATGCCGTTAATGATCACGGCGTTGGAAAATCCGGTTTCGGTGTCGATAGTGAAGATAATACCCGAGCTGGCCAAATCCGATCGGATCATCTTTTGGACGCCGACAGAAAGAGCGAATTTTAATTGCGGAATTTTGTTTTGGTCCCGATAAGCAATGGCGCGGTCGGTAAAAGTAGAAATTAAACTTTGTTTGATTGCCCCTAAGAGTTTTTCTTTGCCACTGATATTTAAGAATGTTTCAAATTGGCCGGCAAAAGAAGTGGTGGGGCTGTCTTCGGCCACGCCGGAGGTGCGCACGGCCACGTCGCAGTTTTGCCCATATTTTTGGCAGAGTAATTGATAGGCCCTGAGAATTTCTTTTTTGGCAGCGTCAGGAATAACGGCTTTTAAAAATAAAGATCTTGCCGCTTTGCCGGTTTTTTGCAAGCTGACAATGCTTTTGGGATTAAAAACAGCAAAAATCTCCTTCAGTTTTTTATCTAATTTGTTTTCTTTGATAAAGGTCCAGTAAAAATCAGTGGTCAAAGCGAAACCATCCGGGATGTTAATCCCTTTTTTGGTCAGTTTGGAAAACATTTCTCCCAGAGAAGCGTTTTTCCCGCCCACCAAGGGCACGTCCTTAATGCCAATTTCCCTAAACCAAAGAATAGTTTTTGCCATTTTGATGAAGGTTATCCAACCTTATTATAGCTTAAATTCAGCCAAAACAAAAAGAGTAAGTAGAGAAAAACAGAGACCCGTTCTTTGTAGATTTTACAGAGAACGGGTCTCTGCGAGCTTATTTTTACTCTATGGCGAGGTTATTAAAACCCTTGATTTCTTTTTTGTGTTTTATCCAATCTTTGATGGCGTTTTGGTAACCATTTATCCCACCCATTGTTTCTAAGAGAAATTCTCTTTCAGTGACTGACGGAAAATTACTTATGCCGAGATAGTCGCGATGACTTACCCATTTATAATTATTTAAAAACTTAGTTGTTTCTTTTAGGTTTTTGGTTTTTCCCATTTTCCATCCAGGTTCTATTAAAGATATAGGATTAGTGTGAATGTAAATTAATACGGCTCTTAATTGATTATCTGTTTTGACGTGGACTGCATTAAATCTGTTTTGGAAAACATGCCCTTTGCGGCTATATTTTTTGTTGAAATATCCGCCATAACCGGCGCCAAGCTTTCTCATGAATTTTGTGATACCGTTGTCTTTGATTTGTCTTAACAATAAATGGACATGATTTGGCATAAAACAGAAAGCCATGATTCCTACTAATTTGTTTCGAGGATCAATTACGGAAATGCTGTTTTTAGGTATTTGTTTCAGCATTTCTTTTATTCGTAATCGTGCATGACGACGTTCGCGAATGACCACTGATTTATCTGTGTTGAACTCGTATATAGAAAAAATTCCTCGATAATAATCATCAATATTTTTGAATAGTAAATTGTCGTCAATGCTTCTTATGGCGATATGATAAATTTCCTCGTTAGCGAATACTTCTTTTCTATACGGCATATATAGATTTGCAGAGAACGGGTCTCTGCGAGCTTATTTTTAACGGCGTTTGGGTGTCCAGGCGTTGGCCCACCAGTCGCTTGGTTCCTGCTTCTTAATTTCCTTAGAGATTTGTTTTGATAACTGGTTAAAAAGTAGTTTTTCCTGCTGGCATTCTGTCTTTTCTTCTATTTTCAGCCAATGTCCTGCTTCTTGGTTTCCTTGTTGGCAATATTCTTTTAAGATTAGTATTTGATCTAATAGATCGGCATCTTTAGCGATTTTTGCCTCCAAGGTTTTTCTTTCGTCATATTCTTTGGATAATTCCAATAATTCCTTATTGTTTGGCAACGAACCGAGTTGTTCTTGTCTGATTTCATTCTCGAAAACCTTAATGTATTTTTTGTGTACCCAGTTTTGATCACCGCAACGAGTTTCTTCTGTGTCGTGTAAAAGGCACATTTTTATTACTTTGTCGGCATCAGCCTTTAACTCTTTAGCTAAAAAATAGCCAATAATAGTTGTGCGAAAAGAATGGCTGGCGATATTATCGCTCAAGTCCTGAGTTAAAAGAGTCTGTTGGTGGGCTCGGGGAATTTTCCTCATGTTCCCGATCTCAAAGAAGAAAGACGCCAGATTTTTGATGTTTTGTTTTTTAGACATGGATTTATTCTATTTGGGATTTAATTTTGGAGACGATTTCGGGGTTGGCTAAAGTGGAAAGGTCGCCCGGATCTTCATTGGCAAGCAGTTTTTTCAAGACCCGGCGCATAATTTTGCCCGATCTGGTTTTGGGCAGATCTTCAACAATATAAATTTGTTTGGGCAGGGCGATTGGGCCGATTTCTTTTTTAATCTGGTCGACCACTGCTTGTTTTAATTCGTCCTTATTTGGGTTTGGTTTATCTTTAGCGTCGGCGGCGTCAAAAAACGGGCTATGTTCTCTGACTGCAAAAATAACGATCGCTTCTCCCTTGATGGCATCGGGTATGCCCACGACGGCGCATTCGCCGATAAAAGCGTGTTTATTCACAGCGTTTTCCAGTTCGCCCGTGGCAATGCGGTGACCGGCCACTTTTAAAACATCATCAACTCGGCCCAAAATCCTAATCAAGCCATTTTCGTTTTTGAGGGCGGCGTCAGAGGTGAAATATGTTTTTTTACCGTATTGCGACCAATAGGTTTCCAGATACTTTTTCGGGTTTTTATATATTCCTCGGAACATACCCGGCGAGAACGGCGGCAAAATGACAAGGTTGCCGGTTTTATCAGGGGCGCAAATTTCGCCCTTATCATCAAAGATTTCTGCTTTTATTCCCGGAAAAGGCAGGCCGGTAAAACAGGGCTTGATTGGTCCGATTCCCGGCAAAGAAGATATTAAAATGCCGCCGGTTTCTGTTTGCCACCAGGTATCAACAATTTCGCATCTGTTTTGACCGACATTTTCAAAATACCATTGCCAAGCCGCTTCATCGATCGGCTCGCCTACTGATCCCAACAACCGCAAAGTGGTTAAATCCTCTTTTTTAATTTGTTCAATGCCGTATTTTTGAAACATCCTGATTGCCGTCGGCGCTGTATAGAAAATCGTGATTTTGTGTTTTTCAACGGTTTTTGCCCAGCGGTCAGGATTTGGCCAATCAGGCGCGCCTTCGAACATAACCGTAGTGATGCCATTGAGCAAGGGCGAATAAACAGCATAAGTATGGCCGGTAATCCAGCCGATATCAGCGGTACACCAGAAAACATCATTGTTTTTGAAATCAAAAATCCATTTGCCCGTGATTTTGGTCTGGACGGCATAGCCGCCGCAGGCGTGCAAACAGCCCTTGGGCTTGCCCGTGCTGCCTGAAGTGTAAAGAATGAACATCGGATCTTCGCTGTCCATCGCCGCGGCAGGACAAGTGTCCTTTTCGTTTTTAATTAAATCGTGATACCAAAGATCAGTTTTTGGATTCCAGGCAATTTGATTACCCGCTCTTTTAACGACAATGATTTTCTTAACTCTCACGTTTTCCAGGGCGGCATCGGCACTCGCCTTGAGATTAATGATCTGGCCGCGCCGGAAATAACCGTCAGCAGTAATTAAAATCTTAGCGCCGGCATCTTGAAGCCGGGCATTAAGGGCGGCGCTGGAAAAAGCAGAAAAAACAATTGAGTGGACGGCGCCGATACGAGCGCAAGCGAGCATAGAGATCACTCCTTCGGAAATCATGGGCAAGTAAATTGCCACCCGATCCCCTTTTCTGACGCCCAGTTTTTTCAAGGCATTGGCAAACCGGCAAGTGGCGGAGAACAGTTCTCCATAGGTTATGATTTTGGGTTTTTCGTCGACTGGTTCCGGTTCCCAGATCAAAGCGATTTTGTCCGGATTGCTTTTCGCATTCAAATCAAGGCAATTTTCCGTGATGTTGAGTTCGCCGCGGCAAAACCATTGGAAATAAGGCGGTTTATGAACAAATGTCTTTTTCCAGGGCCTCTTCCAAACGATTTCCTGTTTGGCTATCTCGCCCCAAAACTTGATCGGATCTTGGCTGGCGATTTGATAAACCTCTTTGTTTTTTTCCATAGTAATTTTGTTAGTAATTTCATTATAGCTTAAAACAAAAAAGACGCCCAGCGGGCGCTTTTTCACCTGGTTTTAAAATTAATTTTGTTTTGAAATATATTCCGCTAATTTTGCCAGCTGGCAGCAATAACCGTATTCGTTGTCGTACCAGGCCACGACTTTAATCAGATTTTGGTCTTTGGCGTTCGGCAAGTTAATTACCTTAGTCAAATTTAAATCAACGATGGCGGCAAAACTTGAGCCGACAATGTCGCTGGAAACCAATGGTTCGCGGGAAACAGCCAAGACGCCTTTTAATTCTTCTGTGGCGGCTTTTTCAAGGGCCTTATTTATTTCTTCAACTGAAGTTTCTTTTTTTGTCTGGATATTGATTTCTAAGATTGATCCGGACAAAACCGGCACCCGAAAAGCTGTGCCGGAAATTTTCCCGCTTAACCAAGGCAGAACCTGGGCCACGGCCTTATCCGCGCCCGTATCAGAAGGAATAATATTACTAAAAGCCGCCCGGCTTTCTCTCAAGTTTTTTTTGGGTTGGTCAATCAGACTTTGGCTGGCGGTAACGGCATGAACCGTGGTGAACAGGGCCTTTTCCACGCCGAAGTTTTTATCAATAACAAGGAAAACCGGCACAGCGCAATTAGTAGTGCAAGAGTTATTAGCAATGATTTGATGTTTTTTCGGAGAATATTCTTCGTGGTTAACGCCGAAAATAATGGCTAAATCAGCGTCGTCGCTATTGGCGGAAATAATCACTCTTTTAGCGCCCGCTTCCAAATGTTTGATCGCTTTACTACGGCTGGTGAATTGGCCGCTTGCTTCAATGACAAGCTCGACACCGAGTTTATCCCAGGGCAGATTGAGCGGATCCGGCTCACTGAAAAATAGGACTTCCCGATCGCCTATTAGTAATTTGCCGTTGGCGCCTTTTTCCCCGTTTTTTATTGCTATTGATGGCGATAACTGGCCATAAACCGAATCGTGTTTTAAAAGATAAGCTGCCGTTTCCGCATCCATCAAATCATTAACTGCTGTTACTTCCAAATCCGGGTGATTTTCAAGAATTCGGCGCAATGTCAACCGGCCAATCCTGCCAAATCCGTTGACCGCAATTTTAGTCATTAATGTTGAGCAATTTACTTATTTTTTCCTTATCAAATCCGATAATAAACTCATCGTTAATGTCAATTACCGGTACGCCCATTTGCTTTGTTCTGCCTACCATTTCCTCAAGCGCGCCTTGGTCTTGGGAAACATCAATGTCGGCAAACTCAAAACCTTTCTCTTTGAGAAATTCTTTTAAGGTAACGCAGTAAGGGCACGTCGGCGTACTGAAAACCCTGATTTTCGGTTTTATTTCTTCCATAAAATTTAAACGTGTTTAGAAATTAGAAATTAGGATTTAGGATTTAGATCTATTGGCATTCCCCTCCCGAGCTATTGCCGCTGCCGCTGCCGAATCCCGATTCGCTAACGGCCGTGGAAAGTTCCTGGTCGCATTCTGCTGGCCTTGTTTCAAATGCCTGGCAAACAAGATTTTTAAACGCTTCCGGCGAGCGCTTGGCTAAAGACATTTCTTGGCCATTAATAACAATGGTTGGCGAACCGCCAACATTATATTGGTCGTTAAGTTCTTTCTGGACATTGAATTGCGGATAAGTGCCGCTCAACCAAGTGGTTTCATCGTTATAGAGTTCGGTGATTTTAAAAGCAGAATCGGTTTCTGCCACGCAATTGGCCATGGTTTGTTGATTGACTCCCGTTTGGGTTAAACACGAGGCCGATTCCCCGCTTTTGGTAAAGCAGTCAAGATAGGCGCTGAATTTCGCTGTTTGTTCTTTCTGAATGCAGTATTGCCTTAGATTTTCATCGATTTCTTGCTTGCCGTGCATAATGTAATCAACGAAATAAATGCCGAAGTCCGCTTTATCCTTCAGTAATTCGTAAACCGGCAAATAGGCCTTTTCCGCCTGCAAACCAAAAGGACAATAACTCATCACAAAAAGTTTTATCTCTGGTTTGGCGCTGACGGGCGGCGCTGAGGGACTGGCAGACGGAGACGGGCTTGGTTTCAATTCAATGCCCTCTGGGAAAAGATACCGGCCGTCTTTGGAAACGTAAACAATCGTGTCCCGATCGCCGATTTTTATTTCCAGCTTGTAAACACTGCCGTCGTCAGAGGCCTTATTTAAAGAAGCAGTGATGCCTTGCTGGCTAAGAAGATTTTCGTTGATAAAACTGAGCGCTTCTTCTCCGACTCGTTCCGCCCTTGATTTAATAGAAAGCCAACCAAGAGGAAGGCGGTTATCTTTGATTAGTAAAACAACGGCTACGATAACGGCTAAAACAGCGATCCCGATAATTAATTTCTTCTTCATATTATAATTCTTTTTTGTTTTTTATTATTAATGAATTATCAAATTCATATTCTCTTAAACCGGCATAAGGGATTTCCGTGTTAATGATATCACTATCAGAGATTTTCTCAATATATTTGACAATCGACCTTAAAGAATTATGACTGGCAACAATTAGGACATTTCTTCCTTCCCGAAGATCTTTTTCAACGTATCGGCGATAAAAAAGATTTGTTCTTTTGCAGACCGTGGCTAAGCTTTCCCCTCCCGGCGGCGCGGCTTTATAACTCCGGCGCCAAAGGCGGATCATATCTTCTCCGTATTTTTTCATTGCTTCGGTTTTATTCACCCCCTGTAGCTTGCCATAATGCCTTTCATTTAGGTTCTCGGTGACAAAGACCGGAACTTCGTTTCTGTTTGCGCTGGTGAAGCGGCTCCAATTTTCCATTTTTCCCCCATCAAGATGAACGAAAACCGGGTACTTTTCGTTGCTGAAATCGAACAGCTTGGAAACCGTGTCTTCATTCCTGAACAGCGGCGAGGAATAAATCCTATCAATTTTTAATTGGAATATTTTATCAGCCAATTCTTTGGCTTTATTGCTTGCGTCCTTGGCTAACGGCACATCCACCCAACCGGTGAATCGATTTTCTTCATTCCACTGGGACTTAATGTGCCTTAATAAAAATAATTTCGCCATTTCAGATTAATTAATTGGTAATTCGATTATAAACGTTGATCCCTTGCCTTCTCCTTCTGATTCCGCCCAAATCCGGCCTCGATGAATTTCCACAAACTTTCTTGCCACAAAAAGCCCTAAGCCCGTGCCCTCGGTCCAAAATCGGCCCGCTTCTTTACCGCGGGAGAATTTTTCAAAAAGCGCGCCTAATTCTTTCGTTTCCATCCCTCGGCCGGTGTCCTGAACTCTTATCAGCGCTTTGCTTCCGGATTCTTTATCTTTATTTTTAATCACCTCCGCGCTTATGGCGATGCTACCATTTTCGGTATAATGGATGGCATTATCGATCAGATTGAAAATCGCCTGGTCTAATTTTTCCTGGTCAACCATTATTTTCGGTAATGGTATTTTTGGTTTTTGGAATTTTAGAGTGAGGCCTTTTTTCTGCGCCTCGATCTTAAAGATATTGATCGCTCCCTCAATCAGTTTTTCCAAAGAGATCAGTTGCGGTTCGAATTTCATCCGGCCGCCTTCAATGCGGGACAAGTTTAAAAGATCGTTGACTATTTTCACCAGCCGTTCATTGGCTTGGGAAACTTTTATCAGCGTATTTTTAGTGGTGGTTTCAATGACGCCATAGGAGCCGTCCAATATCATTGAAATATAACCCTTGATGGCCGCCAAAGGCGTTCTCAACTGGTGCGAGGCAATGGAAATAAATTCCGACTTGGCTTGATCTAAGCGTTTTAATTCGTCATAAGCGTCTTTCAACTCTTTGGTTTGTTCATCCACTTTTTCCTGGAGATTTTGTGAAAGATCTTTAACTTGCGAGAAAAGTTTTGCATTCTGTAATGCTACCGATGCTTGATTCATCAGATTAGTTAAAAGATCGAAATCTTCTTTGGAATAAGGATCTCTAGATGCCTTATTTCCCAAGACAATCATACCAATCATTTTCTTCTCTATTAAGAGGGGTAGGCAAACCATGGCTTCTATTCTTTCCATATTCGTTTTTATTACCTGAAGGTCATTTTTTTTCTTTAAATCAGTAACCTCCTTAATAATCAAAGACAGTTCTTCATAAGATAGAAGGTTTTGTGTGGCTTCTAAGTAATCTGTCAAAAAGTTGTTTCTAACAAGAGAAATTCCGTTTTTTCCATCGAAACCGATGTTTTTTTGGATTCGATAATTTCCACCAGCGTCTTTTAAAAGGACAACGATTCGATCCAGTTTCATTGTTTGCGAAAGAGTATCCGAAAACAAATCACTTAAAAGATCTATGTCCAAAACTTGAGTTAGTTTTCTCCCTAATTCTGTTAATGTTCCTTGATAATTGTAGAAAGAGGAATAGAAATATTTGGCGGCAAATTTCCTTCCGATTCCAAGGATAAATTGCAATAAAATCATGCTTAAAATTAGTATACTGACGCTGGTGGTATTTAAAACAAAAAGTTCTTTAGATATGTCTAAAAAGTAAGTGAATATAAAAATCAAAACGATGGTAGCGCAGAAAGATAAAAGATAAACGGCGCTTTTCCCTAAAACCAAACGGAGATTCATTAGACGATATCTGGTAATAGAATAAGCCGTGAAAATAACAACCGTTATTGATAAAGAAGGGCCAAGGTTATTGAATTGATAAATTCCAATTGCCGGTAAGATAATATTTGTTAAGACTGCTCCCATAGAGAATAAGGCAAACCCGGCGCCCAAATAACGAAATTGCATTTTTGTTATCCCTGTGGCGCGGCGCCACCTTATTATGAGCAGACCGATGCCGTAAATTACGGAAAGGACAACATAGCTCATAAAGAATCCGTAGAGAGGTCCTAATTCTGGCTTCAAGCTGTCTCCGATAATCTGGAATCCTTTAATGATAGAACCGGATGGCAGTAGTCCTAAAAACAAGACGGCGGGGATTAAAAAGATAATATAAACATAAAGAGGAATTTTTTTATCCGTCCGAGGGAAAACATAAGAAAATAAAACAAAACTGAGCCCCATTAAGATTCCAAAAGCGAAAGTTATTTCTGCCCATATCATCTTTCCGGTCATTTGCGTCATTAATAATCCTATTCCCCAAAAAGTAACCGAAAAAGTAAAAAGAGAAAAATAGCGATTAGATATGCTTTTTGGATTTTTCCCCAATACAAAAATAGCTAAAAGAGTGTTGATGCCCGCTATGAGCAGAGAGATTATTTGGCCAGAGCTCATTTAAATGTATTTTATTTTAATCGGATCATCGGGGAAATTCTTTTTGTCGTTGAAGGAAAATAGATTGATTATCGGCGTTACTCCTTCTTTGTTTGTTTGATAAAGAATATTATACTCCGAATTAACTTTTCTTAAAGTATCAACAATGACATTTTGATATAACGTGTTTGATTGTTCATTCGGCACGATTCCGTTTGAAAGCTCTATATTAATAATAAGTTTTTGGTTTTGTTTTTGATCAAAATCGATTTTCATATTAAACTTTCCAGTATTGGTTTCGGCCAATTCGGAATTTTCTAAGGCCATTTTAATATTTTCAACATATATTTTTCCGCCGCAGACCGGTATTGTTCCATCGCTTCTGCCGAAAACATAAAAGAACGGCAATTGCCAGATATCTTTTTGGCTGTAACCTTTTTCTTTTAACAGGGCGATCGGATCATATCCGTGGGCGTTTAAAACGCTTATCGCCTTAGCGAACGGAAGTACTCCGCCTCGATCCCGAATATTATAGCGGATCAAAGGAATTCCAGGCGCGCAAGAAAAGATTAATTCCTTGTTGACTTCTTCTATATAGAATGCGCTAGGGTCGTATTGGCATAAGGAAGGCAGGTTTTCGTCTTTGAAAAGCTCAACAGCTAAATTTTTATCTTGGTGGGCAAGTTTTCTGATAAGAACAGAAATAGGGTATTCTCGGCCGACACTCATGCCCAAATCGGCAGCGCCATAACCGCCCGCAACTCCCATAAGATCGTTTTCGGGTAAGCCCACTTTGTTTTTTATGTATTCCCGCCATTCCTCAGAATATCCTTCTCCTCCAAGACCGATCTTCATGTTGATTTTCTTCCAATCAATACCTTGTTTTTCCCCTTCGTCGATTACTTTTTTTATGAATGGCGGATAGCCCACTAAAACGAATTGATCGTATTTGCCTTTGAAGAAAGTGATGATTTCAAGGATTTCTTCTAAATTTAAACCGGGCGTGATAACGGTGAAAGGGATTTTATTATTTATGGCAATTTCCCTAGTTGCCCAAGAGATTTTTTCTCCTCCAACCCAGCTTCCTAAGGCCAAAGAAATAATCATCAAAGTTTTTTTCTTATGGATTTGATAGAATTGTTCATAAGCCAATTTCATATAGAGCGGGTAATTCTGGTCCTCTGAGGCGGTTCTGGGCCAGAAAAAAGATGCTCCAGAATATCCCGAGCTTCTGTCAATCAGATATTTATCATGCAGTTTTCCATCGAGACATAAGTCCTCAATCTCGTATTTTCTTAAATAGTTGTTCTTATCTAAAATAGGCAGATTTTTGAAATCATCAATTGTTTTTATTTTCTCCGGATCAATCCCCTTTTCTTTTAGAAATTTTTGATAAGCGGGAACGGTTTTCGCTACTATTAAAAATCTCTTTAATGCTTTTTTTGCGCCTGATTTTTCCCAAGACGTGGCGCCGCGAGAAGACATAAATGATGTGGCTAAGCGACGATGGCGCAAGACAAAAGATTTAAAAGACATGTTTTTGGCGTTGCCATCAGCAACGATTCAGTTATTTATTTTTTTATCACTGTAATTAATAAGTTTTGATCGGTGTAGGTTCGTTGACTCTTTATGATTTGGAAACCGGCTGCGGTCAATAATCCGGCCAGCGCTCCCCCGCTTAGAAAATTGAACCTGCTTTTTTTGATAAAAAAAACATTAACGAAAATTATAATCAACAGCGCCGGTAAGTTTTGCAGGAATTTGATGATGAATTTCAGCCAGCCCAGTTCTTTTAATTGAGCGATAAAAATTGCTCCCAATCTGTATTTATTGTCGGGATTAGAGATTACCAGTTGCCCGTCGCTTTTTAATATCCGGTAAAATTCTTTTAAACAATTGGCCTGATCCTTAATAGTGTAAAGCGCATTAATAGTGGCAATCCGGTCAAAATAATTGTCAGCCAGATTAAACCTTCCTTCCAAATTGATTTCTTTAACAATTATGCCGGTGCCGGCTAATTTATTTTTTGCCCGGGCGAGCATTGCCAAAGATGAATCAACGGCAAAAATTTCTATACGAGAATGAGATTTTTGCATTCTGTTGCTGAAATTGCCGGTGCCGCAGCCGGCGTCTAAAATCCTATCCCCTTCTTTAGCGTCTAATTCGCGCTCTACGTCGGCGAGCATTTTAAGATACGGGACGTTTTGGTTAATCACATCGTAAACGCGGGCGTATAGGTTCCAAAAAGACATCATGTATGATTTTTTAAATCCTTAATTTGCCGATCGGGGGCGGCTCCGGGCCCGGCGGCGGCAGGATGGTGATGGTCAGTTTCGGCTCTGTTTTTGCCAATGTTTTTTCGGTTTTCGGCCTGACTGTCGGTATGGCGGGTAAAGAGAGTTTTATTAAAGACCGGGGTTTTTTGTTTCTCCGGCAATTCAAAAAAGGATAAAGGCCCAAGCAGATGACGAAGAGAATAATAAAGAAAAGAGTCATGTTATCTAATTTTCCATCAATTTTAACAGATTGTAAATATCCCCAGCGCCCATGATGACGAGGATGTCATTGCCTTGCAGATTTTTTCTCAGGTATTTAGCTATTTTCGGTATAGACGCAATATAAATGGTTTCTGTATTTTGTATCTTGTATTTAGTATTTAGTATTTTGCCTGCCCGCCGAAGTCCCGCGAAGCGGGACGAAGGAGGGTATTTATTTTGGATAGCCCGAGCAAGTTCTTGCGAATTCACTTTATTTTTTATGGTTTGGCTTTCGCGGCCGGCCACGCTGTAGATCGGGGCTAAAATGAGCTTATCGATGGGCGCCTTGGCCAAGACATCGATGAAATCCTTGAATAAATAAAAAGTTCTTTGGTATTGATGAGGTTGGAAAACGCACCAAATTCGGTTATCAGAATATTTTTGTCTAACCGCGTCCAGAGTGACTTTGATTTCGGTCGGATGGTGGGCGTAGTCAGAAATAACATGAAACTTAAAACCTGAAACATGAAACATTGTTTTTTCTTCGAACCTGCGCCAGGCGCCGCGATATTCGCTTAATGCCTTGAAACTGATTCTGTCTGGAATTTTCAGGACGCGGGCCAGTGTCAACGCTGCCAGAGCGTCAGCGAGAATGTGCTCGCCCGGCAGTTTTAAAACTTGCTTAAGTTTTTCGACGTCTTTCGATTTTATTAATTGAAAATTGGTAATTGAAAATTTATTGGTACTTGGTACTTGGTACTTGGTAATTACTTTTTGAGTGTTCTCGTCGTTTTTATTTGTTATTAAAATACCATCATTGGGCAGTTGACTAACAAACTTTCCAAATGTTTTAATAATGTTTCCTAAATTTTTAAAGTAATCAAGGTGATCCGCATCAATAGTGGTGATGACAATCGCTTTTGGCCAATAACTCAAAAAAGATGATTTATATTCATCTGCTTCGATTAATAAATATTTTGACTGCCCATGTCGATAGTTACTGTCGTTAAATTCTTTAAGTTTCGTGCCGATGATAATGGTTGGGTCGAGGCCGGCTTTAATCAGGATAAGAGCGATCATGGCAGTAGTGGTGCCCTTACCGTGAGTGCCGCAAACGGCAATGGTAAAGTATTTTTTCGTCAGCTCGCCAAGTGCCTCAGGATAACTTTTTACTTTTGTATTTTGCCTGTCCTTCGAAGCTTTAGCGAAGGAGGATATTTTGTATGCTTGTTTTAATTCGGGATTATTTTTTTCGATCGCTGGGCTGTAAATCACTAAATTCGGTTGTGCTAGGCTTAGCTTAGCACAAGATAAATTGGCGGTTTTATGCGGACCGATAAAGACCCTTGCCCCTGCTTTTTTCAAGCCATCGGTAATCTCCGACCTGGTCAGATCCGAGCCAGTGACAAAATCGCCTTGCGCCAAATAGTGCCGCGCCAAGGCGGAAACGCCGATGCCGCCGATGCCGATTAGATGAATACGCATAACATCAATGACTATCAAAAAACCAATGTCCAACTCCAATTTCCAATATCCAAATTCCAATAATCAAAACTTTGGAGATTGGTCATTGGTATTATTGGTAGTATTGGAATTGGGATTTGGATTTTTGAATTATTTTAACGGTGCTGATTCAAGGATCGTATATTCCGGCCCTTCGCGCTTTAATTCGCTCTCCATCACTTCAATTGAATTAGCGGGAAACTTAATCGAGATTTCCTGATTCACGTCCGGGATTTCTTCCGGCTCTATTTTCTGAAATTCCCATTGCTTCAGCCGCGCCAAGGTAATATGAAAATCTTTGCTGGGTTTTTCGCTAACGTTTTCAAAAAGCGCGTTTTCCAAATCCTTTTGAAGTTCGATTAATTCCGGCACTGCCTCGCCTTGAGCCCAGATCATGCGTGGTATTTTTCTGTCCGGCGGCCCATAGGTGATTTTATTTAATTCCAAAGAAAAAGCAGGGTGTTTCTTGGCGATTTCCCGGCAGATGCCGCATACTTCCGGCAGCTCTTCGTCAGAAACATAACCTAAAAATAAGAGGGTGACGTGCAAACTCTCTTTCTTTGTCCATCTGGCCGGCAAGTCAAAATACCGATCGCGGCACAAATAAAGCTCCTTTTTTGCGCTTTCGGGCAGATTAATGGCAATGAAAACGCGGTGATTCATGGTTGAATTATATCATTATTAAGGTTAAAATTAAATCATGCTTTTCCCGACTTTTTCATTTTTTATCTTTTTTTCAATCGTCTTGGCTTTTAACTGGTTTTTGAAAAAAAGACCTTTGCTTTGGCGGATTTTTCTATTAGCCGTTAGTTATTTCTTTTATGCCGTTTGGGATATCCGTTTCTTGGCACTGATTTTTCTTGTTTCTGTTTTTAATTATCTGGGCGCTGTTTTTATTGATCGGGCCAATACTGAAAAGTACCGGAAATTCTGGTTGGCCTTAGTTGTCGGCGCCGATGTTTTAGTCCTGGCTTTTTTCAAGTATTTTAATTTCTTCCGCGAGGGCGCGGATCTGCTTTTGAATAAAATTGGTTTTTCCAGCAATGCCCTGCTCTTGCACGTTATTTTGCCCATCGGCCTTTCTTTCTATATTCTGCGGGCGATTTCTTACAGCGTTGATGTCTTCCACAAGAAAATTCCATTGGAAAAATCCTTTTTGGATTTGGCGATTTACATTTCGTTTTTTCCCCAGCTTTTGTCCGGCCCGATTTTAAGAGCCCAGGATTTTTTAATCCAGCTTAAAAACGGCGGCCAGAAAACTATGGAAAATTTGGAAGAAAACTTCACCTTAATCCTGGTTGGCCTTTTTAAAAAAATTGTCATTGCTAGTTACCTCACGGTTAATGTTGTTGACGATGTTTTTGCCGTTCCCCAAAACCATTCTCAAATGGCGGTTTTGCTGGCGGTTTATGCTTTTGCTATTGTTATTTATTGCGATTTCAGTGGTTACAGCGACATGGCGATTGGCATTGCCGGCTTAATGGGGTTTAAATCGCCGGTTAACTTTATTTCCCCTTATTTTTCAGTTGATTTTCAGGATTTTTGGCGACGCTGGCACATCACCCTTTCCAACTGGTTAAGGGATTATGTTTACATCCCCTTGGGCGGCAATCGTCAGGGCAAAGCCAGAACTTATTTAAACTTAATGGCCACTATGTTTGTCAGCGGCCTTTGGCACGGCAACGGCATCCAGTTTATTGCCTGGGGCTTGCTGCACGGGTTGGGATTGGCTTTCAGCCGGATTAAGGCCGAGGTAATGGCGCAAGGGAAAAATCAATTGGCGCGCCTGGAGAAAATTCTTTCCTGGTTTATCACTCTTAACGCTGTCTGTTTTCTCTGGATTTTTTTCAGAGCCCAAAATCTGCAAAATGCTTTTGATGTCATCAAACAGCTTTTTAACTGGCAAAGCGCGGGCGAACCGGTTAATATTTATGTCGTCGGCTTGATTTTGTTGAGTTTTTTGGGATTTGCTTTTGAGCAGAAAACCAAAGAGTTGCTGGTTTCTGTCCAAAAACGTCTGTCTTTGCCTTTTTTAATTCTGTTTTTGGCCATTGTTGTCATTTTGATAATCGAACTGGGCCCGGATATCGTTCCTCCTTTTATTTATTTTAAATTCTGAGATGAAACTATCAAGTCCCGCCAAAGCCGTGATCGCTATTATTTCAACCATGCTGATTGTCTCTTTTTACAAATTGGAGCTGAAGCCGTTTTTAGACAGGTCGGAAATGATCATTGAGCCAATCATCAGTCACGAATCCCCTGCCCCGTTTTCAATTATCAGCCCGCCTTACAATATTTTGATTGTCGGCGATTCTTTCATTGCCGAGTCATTCGGACCGGCTTTGGAGAAAGAATTATTTTCTTTTAAAGATGCCCAAGTTTTCCGCCGCGGCATTTATTCCACCGGGTTTTCCCGGCCCGATTATTTCAATTGGGAGGATGAAATTAATAAGCTCATTTTAGAGAAAAAGCCCAACATTGCTTTTGTGATGTTCGGCGCCAATGACGGTCAAGATCAAACCAGCTTTGATAAAACAGTCATTCATTACGGCGATGAAGAATGGAATCCGGAATACGGCCGGCGCGTGGGCCGGTTTCTGAGAATTTTGGAGAACAACCAGATTTTTGTTTTTTGGATCGGCAATCCCATTGCCCGCGACCAATACTACGCTGACAAAATGGCTAACCTTAATTCGGTTTATCAAAGCGTTTGCCGAGAATATCTCAATTGCCTTTATCTTGATACTTGGGATATTTTGGCCACTGCCGAGGGCAAATACGCCGCTTATTTGACTGATGAAAGCGGGCAGAGACGTTTGGCCCGGGCCTCGGACGGCATTCATGCCACTGCCTTTGGCAGCCAAATTATGCTAAAAGAAATAATGGCAATGATTGTTGATAAGATAAAATTTGAGAAAGCGGAATAATTTCAATGATAAAAACGAAAAAAGATAAGTTAAAAAAGAAACAGCAGGAAGAAACCGCGATTCAGCGGATCGTTAACCACTACTTTTATACCAAGGGGCTGTCTTTGGAACAGATAAAAAAAGACGCCCGGAAAAAGAAAATTGTTTATTCGCGGTTTGTCCGGCCGGCCAAGCAGTTGTTGGAATTAGCCGGTTCAGCCAGGAAGGCCGAAGCGGCGATCACTAAAGTGGCTGATTGGGCAAAATCGAGAAAATTGGATTATGCTATTGAAACCGTGTTTAAGAAATGGCTGGAATTGGATCGGCTCAAGCCGAAAGAAATCGTCAAAAAGCCGTATTTTCAGGGTGACCCGCTGGTCTGGTCCGGCGCCAAGAATAAATGGTATGTTATTTCCAAGTATGGCGATTGGCTGGAGTTTGCCGGCAAAGAAGACGAAGTCGAGTGGCGCATCGTTAAGTAGTAAGTGGTATGAAAATAGTTTATTTTGGGACACCTCAATTTTCCGCGATTATTTTAGAAACGCTTATCAAGCACGATCTTAAGCCGGTTTTAGTGGTGACCACGATTGACAAGCCAATAGGCCGAAGCCAAATTGCCACGCCTTCGCCGGTTAAGCTGATGGCAGAAAAGCATGACATTTTAGTTATTCAGCCGCAAGATCTTGAGAGTTCTGATTTCCAGCGCGTTTTAACCAATATTCAGCCCGACTTAATTGTCTTGGTCGCCTATGGCCCGCCCTTCTTGAGCAAGGAAGTATTGGCCATGCCGAAATACGGTTGTTTAAATCTGCACCCGTCTTTGTTGCCGAAATATCGGGGCGCGGCACCGATTCCGGCCGCGATTTTAGCCGGTGAAGTCGAGACCGGCGCCACGATTATGCGTATGTCAGAAAAGATTGATCGAGGCGATATTTTAGCGCAAGAAAAAATTTCTATTGCTCCTGACGAGACGACTAAAACCCTGACGGAAAAATTAGCCATTTTGGGCGGCCGGCTTTTGGCGATAACGATTCCTTTAATCATCAAGGGCGAGATTTCTCCTCAAGCGCAAGGCGAATCCCCTACGCCATACTCCTTTCAATTAAAAAAAAATGATGGCAAAATTGATTGGCAGGAGTCGGCTGAATTAATTGAAAGGCAAATCCGTGCTTTTGATCCTTGGCCGGGAACTTTTACCAAACTTGACGGAAAAATCTTGAAAATTTTAAAGACCTGTGTTATTAAAGAAAACATAGAACCATCGAAGCCGGGTTTTGTTTTTTTAAGCAAGAATAAAGAACTGGCAGTGCAAACCAGCAAGGATTCTTTGGCGATTCAGCAATTACAGCTCGCCGGCGGCAAGCCGCTTTCCGCCGAAGAATTTCTGCACGGCCACCGCGAAATTATAAATAGTATTTTAGAGTAAATTATTCGTATATTCGTATAAATTCGTAATTCGTAGACATGTTAGGATATTTCGATCTCCGCAAAGGCGTCAGATTCATCTACGAGGGCCAGCCCTGGGAGGTTTTGGATTTCAATCAAATGAAAAAAGCCCAGCGCGAAGGCATTGCTCAGGTGAAGATGAAAAATATGATGACGGGTAAAGTGATGGAACAGGGATTCCATTCGAGCGATAACTTTCCCGAAGCGGATTTGCAGAAAACGCGGGCAAAATATCTTTATACCCATCGAGACAGGTTTTTCTTTTGTGAAGAAAGTGACGCCTCCAAGCGGTTTGATCTGGGCGTGGAGCAGATTGGCGAACAGCAAAGCAAGTTTTTAAAACCAAATTCAATCGCCGAGGTATTATTATTCGAAGAAAAGATTATTTCCGTTTCTCTGCCGATCAAGGTTCAGCTCAAAGTGACGGAAGCGCCGCCGGGCGTTAGGGGTGATCGGGCCCAGGGCGGGTTGAAAACCATTGTCTTGGAAACCGGCGCCCAGATCAACACGCCTTTGTTCGTGGAAACCGGCGATTTGATTGAAATCAACACCGAAACCGGAGAATACACGCGTCGCGTGGAAGAATAAATAAGAAGTGGTTAAGTGATTGAGTGACTAAGTGATTGAGTGATTGAGTGACTAAATAATCAAAGGAGCGGATG